>NZ_JBHFMW010000060.1:0-1416 GCF_041929505.1 Aeromonas sp. MdU4
ATTCCTTCAGCTTGCCGCTCCAACATCAACTCTCGTTCGAATGTTGCGATAGCACCGATCATGGTGAGCATTAACTTGCCAGTAGGCGTTGAGGTATCTATCCCCAGATTCAATATCCGTAATGCAACTTGCTTATGTTGTAGAAATTCTGATATCTCCAATAGGTGACGAGTATTACGCGCCAGACGATCCAGCTTGGTAACCATCACCACGTCTCCTTCCTTCACATAATCCAAGAGGAGAGTAAGTTGTGGCCTATCATCACTGGCACCGCTAACCTTCTCCTGGAAAACTTTATTGCATTCAGCCAGTGCTCGAAGTTGAACTTCCAGGCTCTGACCTCCCGTACTAACACGTGCGTAACCTACCAGTGCCATGGTCTCCTCCCGGTCAATAGGGCAAGGTACACTGACCCCCATGGTCAAAAGTCTCGAAGAGACCTTAATGACCAGAAAATGGAGGGAAATAGATGAAATGAGTGCCGATTTCGTGAGTGTCACTAGGGCTTGATCTATTGAATCAAACCAGTGGTTTAAAGACGTAATGTGTCATCTTGTGTCAGTGATAGGATGCCTAATGTCAATCACAGATATCTTACGTAGTACAATAAGGTAATAAGCGCTTTCGATAGAGATTGTGATATGGGTGCTCGAGAGTTCTGTTGTAGTCCTGAACAGTAGAAATACCATGCTGCGATACGACGAACATCAACCCCATTGCTTTTAATATTACCCATGAAGCTTCCTCAATGAAAAGGGACTGCCCAATGCAGTCCTTTGTGCTAATTCATGGATATAATATATATCTGCTTTTTGTTTAATTACATATCACTATCAATATTGCCATCTAAAAATCGAGAGTCATCACTATCACAGCAGGTTTTTATTAAAAAATCTAGTCAGACATATGGTGAGAAAGCCGAATTCAAGAGAGGTATGGCGTAGCATAAATAATCTTAGGGCTGAATGTAGATCCCTAAAGCAATCACTGCGCTTCATTGAGTTTGTTGTGTCAAGTTTTTTAAGGGGGTGTTGAGCTGCTACAGTTGCTATTCGTAGCAACTGTAGCAGGATAAGCAGAGTTATGAATAGGGAGTGTATACGAGTATACAACAATATCCACAGCACACTTACGCCCTAAGGTCGCTAGACTATGTCGGGTATTTGAGGGCGTTGTTGCCCAAATCAGCCAGCAAGTCATGACTTTCCCAGCCCCAGGTGACCGCTACACTTGGGGCTTTCTGACAGGCAGACCAAGCGTGTTCAGTTTGTTTATCGCTCTCACATACGCCATAACCTCTCCCACTTGACCGTTGTAGTTACGCAGACTGATTTTCCCCGTCAGCAACTGCTTGAACCGATACATCGCCGTCTCGGCCAGCGAGCGTCGGTGATACCCCGATATCTTCTTCCAGTG
>NZ_JBHFMW010000061.1:0-548 GCF_041929505.1 Aeromonas sp. MdU4
CCGAGGGGCGGTTGTTCCTCGACGGGGTCGATATCACCGAAATGCCGCCGGACGAGCGCCCCATCAACATGATGTTCCAGTCCTACGCCCTGTTCCCCCATATGACGGTGGCGCAGAACATCGCGTTTGGCCTCAAACAGGATGGCTTGCCCAAGGCTGAAGTGGATGCCCGGGTGGAGGAGATGCTCAAGCTGGTGCAGATGACCCAGTATGCCCGTCGCAAGCCGCATCAGCTCTCCGGTGGCCAGCGTCAGCGGGTGGCGCTGGCCCGTTCGTTGGCCAAACGTCCCAAATTGCTGCTGCTGGATGAGCCCATGGGAGCGCTCGACAAGAAGCTGCGTTCCAAAATGCAGCTGGAATTGGTGGAGATCATCGAGCGGGTCGGGGTTACTTGCGTCATGGTGACCCATGATCAGGAAGAGGCGATGACCATGGCGGAGCGGATTGCCATCATGCACCTCGGCTGCATCGAGCAGATTGGCAGCCCGATGGATATCTACGAAACCCCGGCCAGTCGGCTGGTGTGCGAGTTCATCGGCAACGTCAAC
>NZ_JBHFMW010000062.1:0-1033 GCF_041929505.1 Aeromonas sp. MdU4
TGTAGATTCAATTGATCAACGCAACAACCATGTGGAAACATGCAGTTGCGGAGGATTGTTGAATGAAGCGAACATTTACAGCAAAGGAAAAAGCGTTTGTTTTTGAGCTGTGGAAGCGCGGAACCGGCTTCAGTGAGATAGCGAAAATCCTGGATTCGAAACCCGGCACAATTTTCACCATGTTGAGGGACACAGGGGGCATAAAGCCTAATGAGCGTCGCCGTGCTGTGGCTCACCTGACACTATCTGAACGCGAGGAAATTCGTGCCGGTTTATCTGCGAGAATGAGTATCCGTGCAATTGCGCACGCCCTTAACCGTTCTCCATCAACAATATCCCGGGAGGTTCAACGCAACAGTGGCAGACGCTATTACAAAGCTGTCGATGCGAATAATCGCGCTAGCCGCATGGCTAAAAGACCCAAGGCATGCCTTCTGGAGCGGAATTCGCAACTGCGAAAACTGGTGTTGGAAAAACTCGAGTTGAAATGGTCTCCAGAGCAGATATCTGGGTGGATCAGAAGAACGATGCCCCGCCAGAAGGCGATGCAGATCTCTGCCGAAACAATCTATAAAACGCTGTATTTTCGCAGCCGGAGTGCGTTGCACCACCTGCTTATCAAGCATCTGCGTCGTTCCCACAGCCTGCGCCATGGAAAACGCCATACCCGCAAGGGAGAGAGAGGCACCATCAATATCGTGAACGGCATTTCAATTCATGAGCGCTCCAGGCACATCGATAACCGACGCTCTTTCGGTCACTGGGAAGGGGATCTGGTTTCCGGTACCAAGAACTCTCACATAGCCACACTTGTAGATAGAAAATCGCGCTATACCCTTATTCTCAAGCTAAGTGGAAAAGATGCAGGGTCTGTGAATCAAGCACTTACAGACAAATTCCAAGAGCTTCCACCAAAGCTCAGGCAGTCACTGACATGGGATCGCGGTATGGAACTGGCCAAGCATTTGGAGCTTACCGCCAGCACAGGAGTTCAGGTTTACTTCTGCGACCCTCAGAGCCCCTGGCAACGGGG
>NZ_JBHFMW010000063.1:0-3008 GCF_041929505.1 Aeromonas sp. MdU4
GTGCACATCACGACGTTGGCCGAGAGGATGACACCTCGTTGAAACGGCAGACAATTTAGCAAAAAGCTAACCAGACAGCGGAGCGGTAGTTCAGTCGGTTAGAATACCGGCCTGTCACGCCGGGGGTCGCGGGTTCGAGTCCCGTCCGCTCCGCCACTATATAAGCCCAAGCAATTGAATTGCTTGGGCTTTTTTCTTATCTGAAATTTGGGTATGCCACGCAGTGTGCCACAGAGCCTTGGCTGCCTTTCTCCTCTATCGCATTGCTTTGGACGGGTCATCGTCATTGCTCCTTTTCGTTTAACCAAAGCAAGAGAGGGCAAATGGCCCTCTTTTGCTACTATCGAAAGAACATCTCATCAAAGCTCGGAGCGTCATCCCATATCGCGTGCTGACGCTCGTTCCAGCGCTCGGCCAGATAGGGCTTGAGGGTCTGCAGGGAGGTGATGCTCGCAAGCTGCGCGTGCAGCTGTTTGATATCGCGCTGCAGAGAGTGCTGGTGCTCCTCGAATGCGAGATCGGTCTGCTTCTTCGAGCGCTGTTTGAACTTGTGCAAGACCGCGCCCCGGACCCCTTCGACGTGACCGTAATAACGAACTTCCAGCTCACGTTGCTTCTGTTTGAGTGCCGGATTAATGGCCGCCAGATTTTTCTCACTCAGCAGGTTGTCTGCCTCGGGCAGATGGGTGTGTGCCAGGTGCAGTAGGGTAAACATATCCCGCTTCTCCCACGCCTGGATCAGCTCTCCTATGACGCGGGTCTTCTCTTCTCGCTGTACCGGGTCTTGCTCCCGGTCGGGATGCAGCGTCATCGCCAGCTTGCGATAGAGTTGTTTGAGGCTTGAGTTGTCGAGCAGTTGCTCTACCCTGGCGAGCTCATCCGGATGGGCCTGCCAGTGCTCGAAGGTCTCGTCACTGGCAAAGGGGTCATCGGCATAGCCAGGCTCCTCCTTGTTCCACCCATGTTCATCGACGCCCCTCTTTTGGGCCTGGGTTTGCATATAGTCGCGCAGCTTTTCGGGATTTCTGACCATCTCGCGCAGCAGCTCGATATCGTCGGGGCTCTCGCCGAACGCCTCTTGCAACATGTCGGTGATAAAGTCGCAGCTTACATCGAGCTGAGCGTCATCGAGCTGGCTGACGCTGCCCGATTGCACCGCCATATAGAGTGACTCCAGATCCAGCTCCCCGCGAAACGGATTGGATTCAAGATATCCCATCAATTCATCAATCCAGCCATGGAGTATCTCGCGTTGCCACTGGGTAAAACTCTTGCGGGCGGTGAAACCGGCCAGCCGCTGGCAAAGCTGAAAGATCAGCGCGCACTGCTCACGCTCCAGGGGCTCAATGTCGCTGACAAAGCGTTGATAGATGTCCGCCCCCTCCTGCTCTTGTTTGGCCAGCTTGGCCTGCAGTTTCTCGATAGCCTTCCACTGGCGATGAAAATAGGCAAGGGCCGGGCTCTCGTGGTGCGGCTCAACTGCTTTGCGCTTGGCCGAGGTTTTGCTCTTGGTCAGTGACATTGGGGCTCCAGGTGAATAGTCTGAGATCCAACAACCCGCATTGGTCGTTGCCGTGGGCAGATTAGCAGAGTGGGGGCAGGGACTACTCCCTGGCTTTCCCCTCTCTTGCTATCTGTTTTGTTGGTCAGTGCAAACAACACTGCTTGAACTTTTTGCCGCTGCCGCTGCCGCTGCCGCAGGGGCACAGGGCGTTACGGTCAATCTCGGCTGATGCCATTACTGGTTGAGCGTGGGGCGGGTGCTCGCTACGCTGCACCAGAAAGTAGGCATGCAGGGTAAGAGCGGCAGTGCATACCCGAGACCCTTGATCGCAGTCCAGAGCCTCCCGCTCTCTTGGCATCTCCTCTATCACTTCACAGATCATGGCCAGTGCAGCTGCTTGCGGCCCTGGCAACCTGGGCCAGGGGGATAGCGCTATTCCCCTCAGATAGCCAAGACACCACTCATGGTACAATACCACCCACTCATCATCATGTTGAAACGGTGGGGCAATCGGAAAATAGTCATCAGGCGCATAGGTTAGCGTGGTGGTGATGTCGTCGTAATGGCGCATCACCCGATCGATAAAGCGTTTCTGCTCGGTTTGGTCCTGCCATTGAGGTTGATCCTGCTCCTCGCCCCAAATCGCGGGAAGCCACGCGCTCGGCGCAATGAGGTCCGGGCCTGAGGCGATCGCAGTTAAAAAGCCATCGAGCATCGACATGGAGATAATACTGTGGTCACTACCATAGCGCGCCAGCAGCGCTTCCAGTTCGTTATCACTCTGGCTCTCAAGCGGTGGCATCATGCTCCTCTGTCAGCGTGGTGTGCTTTATCGTTATCTTAGCGCGATGACATGTGTTCGTTCCTGTTCATCCCATGGACCAATGGCATCATGCTGCCCACTATTGGCCTCAACGCTGTCGGGGATGGAGCCGGTCTACTCGAAAGAGTAAGCCGCTTTCCTCTCGCGCGTCTCATGAGTGCCGAAAGCGCGGGGTTTTGGTCCGGCGGCTAAAAATAACGAGATCCAGGTCCGAATGGGGGCGGGAAGTGCCTTTGACCCGTGAACCGAACGCCCAGACAGATACGTGAGGGAGATAACAGTCAATCAGGTCGGTTAACTCCGTCAACTGGGCTGGGCTCAGATCGACTCTGGTGGTTATTCCCATGTGCATCCGCTCATGGTTTGGTACAAGGCAATCGCATCAGTCATGAAGTCCGGTACCAGCGCTAACACAAGGCCGCTTTGTCACCCTCGTAGTCGTGGGCGGCGCCAATCCACGCATCGCCATTGTGCTACAGGAGAGACAAACAGCACGTTTTGCCGTCTATCTATCGGTCACTACCTGCTGTCCGGTCGGGGTTTGTTGTCACGTTGTCGGTTCGTTGAGCTACTGGCATACCCCACCGGCTCACCGTGACTTTTGTGCTAACCAATGGAATGACATGGGTCAATGTTGTCGCACTCATCGCTGTGGCTGGGACTGAGGTATCCTGATTTTCA
>NZ_JBHFMW010000064.1:0-140 GCF_041929505.1 Aeromonas sp. MdU4
CTATCTGCAGAGCCTGCTCAACCCGGAGCAGCAGGAGCCGATGACCAGCGTCGCCTATCTGGGGCCACGCGGTTCCTACTCCAGCCTGGCCGCCCGCAAATATCTGGCGCGCTACAAGGATCAGGTGATCGAGGTGAACT
>NZ_JBHFMW010000064.1:258-3635 GCF_041929505.1 Aeromonas sp. MdU4
TCTCCATCGTCGGCGAACTGACCTACCCCATCGAGCACTGCATTCTCACCGCCGTACCGACCGAGCTAAGCCGCATCAAGACCTTCTATGCCCACCCGCAGGTGTTCCAGCAGTGCTCCCACTATCTGAGCAAGCTGGAAGGGGCACGCCACGAGATCTGTGACTCCTCCTCCAGCGCCATGATGAAGGTGAAAGAGCTGGCGAGCCCGGAGGCGGCCGCCATCGGCAGCGCCGCCGGTGGCGAGCTGTATGGTCTGGACGTGCTGGCCGAGCAGCTGGCCAACCAGAAAGAGAACTACAGCCGCTTTATCGTGGTGGCGCGCAAGCCCATCGACGTGGCGCCGCAGATCCCGGCCAAGACCACCCTCATCATGTCCACCTCCCAGAAACCGGGCTCGCTGGTGGAGGCGCTGCTGGTACTGCGCAACCACGAGATCAACATGACCAAGCTGGAATCCCGTCCGGTGCAGGGCAACCCGTGGGAAGAGATGTTCTATCTGGATGTCTCCGCCAACCTGCAGACCCCGGCGATGCAGGCCGCACTGGTGGAGCTGACCAAGCTCACCCGTTATATCAAGGTGCTTGGCTGCTACCCGAGTGAAGATGTCAAACCCACTGCAGTGCCACCGGTACTGATGGGCAAATAATCGAGCCAATCGGCACGAGGCGGGCATCATGCCCGCCTCTGTTTTTTCTGCCGTCAGGCACGATAAAGAGCCTGACCAAGAGTGTTTGCCGCCCTATCCATCGCTACCACGCCGATTATTTGTTCGATATAGCTAAATGACTAATGATTGTCATCAACCATGGCTTGACGATATTGCCCCCGCCTACCCGCCAAAATAATCCGAAAATGGCTAATTAAGGGCCATATTTCATCTTCCGACACTCACCCGGCCAGGCCCCGATAACAAAAAGGCGAGCCGCTGGCTCGCCTATCAGGCTATCTGCAACCCTATTTAGAACTGACCGGCCATCAGCTGGTTGATGTTGTAGAGGGCGCGGGTATCAAGCTCCATCTCGGTGGCATAGGTGTTGCCACGGGGATAGGAGGCCACCACCCGGGCACCACGCACCACGCCAGCCACCGACACATCGAGCGAGTTGGAGGTCTGGGTCAGATCGCGGTAGCTGCTCTGGCCGCGCACCTGCTGGCCGTTGAGCTGCTCGGCCAGCTCGCGATAGGCATCCATCTTGGAAGCGCGGATCGCCTGCAGCATCTTCTCCGACTGGGAGGGGCCAGGCTGGATGTCGATCACTGCATAGCCCACCGCCTTGAGCACCGGAAAATCATCGGGCTTGCCACCCTGGGTGTAATCCATCACCCGGTTGTAGCTGCAACCGGTGAGCAAGAGCGCCAGCAGGCAACCAAACAACATCTTCATGACTCGCTCCTTATGGGGTCAGGTTGACCAGATGACCGCCCGGTCTGGCCTGACTGTCACGCATCAAATAACCGCGGTTGATCGATGCCCGACCAAACGAGTTGTTGGCACCGAACAGATATTTTTGCGGGATCAGACTCTGGGCCGTGGTCTCCACCATCTTGGTACGCATATCGATGATGCGGGCGTTGACCAGGATCCCCTTGCTATTGCGACTGAAAGTGCCGACCAGAATGCGGGAGATGGGCAGACGGGAGGAGAGCTCCTTGTAGTTGCGGCTCAGCACGAAATCCCCCTGCGGCGTCACCTTGATGCTGCCGGTCAGCTTGAAGTCCACCACCACTTCACCACGGCGGTTGAGCTCGTAAATAAAGCTCTCCTCAAGCTGTTGGCCCATCCAGTTGGTATCCTGCAGGGTATCGAGATCGACAAAAGAGGCCACCGCGATGGGATCGGTCAGGGTGGAGAGTGATTTGCGCTCCATCAGCTGATCGGCCATACGCGCTACCAGCCAGTTAAGCTCCATCCCCTGCGCCGCCTGGCGGGGATCCCCCACGTCCCGATTGATAGGGTCGGAGCCGCAACCGGCCAATGCCAGAGCGAGCGCCAACGCCGTGATGAATTTGTTCATGGATACCTTTCCTGTATCTGCACCTGCTTTGTTATCGGACGCGTCCGCCAAACCTTGAGCCGGGAATGAGGCATGATTCTTGCTGTCTGTTTTGCTGTTAAGCCAACGTCTGGCAGATGGTCAGAAAAGCGCCATCGAACAACTGTTGTGATCCATGTCGGCCCGCGACCTCCCTTCAACAAGAACAAGGAGAGGCTGCAAGCCGCCTAAGCAAGGTGTCTGTTATGAAATTACCGCTGCTGTTGACCCTGCTGCTGGCCAGCGGCGCCGCCGTCTCCAGCGTGCAGCGTCTGGAGAATGGCAGCCTGCGCTCCGAGCAGATCCAGATCCGCTCTGGCGGCGACATTCGCCAGTACCGCCTCAAGCGGGAAGAGGTGCGCAACGGCCGCATGTACATCACCCTGGTGGCCGATATTCAGGCCGAGCGCCAGATCTGCCAGACCCAACACTTCGCCAAGGATTTGACACTGGTCAGACTGCGGCTGCGCTACCCCGATCAAGCCAGCTATGGTGCCATGGACGACATGCCGGAAAATCTCTCGCGCCGACTGTTCGAAACCCTCGCCAACGCCCCGCAAGGGGTCGCGGTGCGCCAGTGGCTGGATGAAAACCTGCGCATCGATCCACTCCACCTGCAACAGGGCGATCGCAGCGCCCTCGAGGAGATCAAGGCGCTTAGCCTGCGCACCGACAGCCAGTATCTGGTACTCGGCAGCATCGACGATCTCTCCATCGAGCCACAGGGCAACCAGCTGACCAGCTGGTATCAGGATCCCGTCCGCAATTTTCGGATGCAGCTCTACCTGTTCGATGGCATCAACGGCAGCCTGATCAACCGCAAGGTCTACGAAGGGCGCGCCACCTGGACCTTCGGCAAACGGGATCAGGTAGGCAGCAGCAGCGGCCAGTTCTGGCAGTCGAGCTACGGCCAGGAGGTCAACTACCAGTTGCAGCAAGCCGCTCAGGATCTGGTGGCCCAGCTCACCTGCGCCCCGGTTACTGCCCGGGTAGTCGGCCAGAACGAACGCGGCCCCTACATCAATCTGGGTCGGCGCAACGGCGTCAAACTCGGCGATCAGTTCCGGATCCAGCACAATGCCGACTTCATCGACCCTTACGGCAAATCGCGCATGATGCGCAACCCGGCCGACGGCCTGTTCGAAGTGGTGCAGGTATTCGACGACGGCGCCATCATCCGCAGCCAGAACAAATATTCGCCATTCAACATCCAGAATGGGGATTTGGCAGTATTGGAATAGGAATCAAGGGTTTAAAAGGGAGTCGCTTCTTGTATAATGCCCGCCACAAGGCTCCCGTAGCTCAGTAGGATAGAGCGGTCCCCTCCTAAGGGACAGGCCACT
>NZ_JBHFMW010000065.1:0-630 GCF_041929505.1 Aeromonas sp. MdU4
AATAAACTGAATACCCTTGGCCTACCTGTCAGAAAGCCCCGAGTGTAGCGGTTACCTGGGGCTGGGGAAGTCATGACTGCTGGCTGATTTGGGCAACAACGCCTCCCTCAGGCAGAAACGTCAGGTTTGATTGTGCCAATGACCAGCCAAATGATGACCCAGGTCATCCCGACCCTGCTCACCCAACTGCCACAACTCCCCACGCCCTTTCACCTAGCGGTGAATATCAGCGCGGCGCATTTTGACACCCCCCTCCTACTGGATAACTGCGCACAGTTTCTGAGCCATTTTTTACCGGGCAAGGTCCTCCTCACCTTGGAGCTGACCGAGCGAGAATTGTTACGCAACAATGGAGGCACCCTTCGCATGCTCCATCAGCTCAACGCCATGGGGGTGCAGATTGCGCTGGATGACTTTGGCACCGGTCATGCGAGTCTGGCTTATCTGAAACAGTTTCCGGTCGACATAATCAAACTGGACCAGACCTTTGTCAGCAAGATAGGGTCGGACACGCTGTCACAACTGCTCGCCGATAACGTAATTGAACTGGGGATGAAGCTGGGCCTGGTAGTTATTGCTGAAGGCGTCGAAACCGCCTATCAGGCCGACCACCTGACTAACAAGGGCGTG
>NZ_JBHFMW010000066.1:0-882 GCF_041929505.1 Aeromonas sp. MdU4
CGCACCTTGTAGCCGGTGCGTTTGGCGTAGACCTGCGCCAAGACCGGCTCTAGCTCAATGCCCCACAGCACCGCTTCTTTGTGGGAGATATCTTCCGGCTCCTTACGACCAGTCTTCTCCAACCACAGGCTGAGCGGACATTTGTAGGGAGAGAGCCCCACTGCCACGGCGGCATCGGAGGAACCAATGCCGAGTTTGCGGATAGCGAGCCACTGCTCGCGGGTTAATTGGGTAGTGGATGCCAGCCGCAGGGCTTGGCCATATTTGGCTTTTGCTTTCATGACGAGTCCTTGTTGACGGCATAAATGGCGACGCCCGGATTGGCTTGTGCCAGTCCGGGTGAGGTAGTTATGTGGTTTGAATGGGGAAACGGAATTACTGCAGCAGGGTAAGTGCCTGGTTCAAGGCTTGGGATTTGAGTTGGGCGCCCTGACCAAACCAGGCGGAATCGAGCCGGTGATCCTGGCTGCGAGCACGGCGGTGGTGATCAACGTATTCGGTGACTGCATTGACCAGCCCCCAGGCTGTATTGCGGGAACTGGCAAGCTCTGAGCCCATGCCTGCGCCCTGATAGAGCTCATGCAGCCGTTGTACCGGTCGTGTGAGGATGATGTTCTCCTCATCCAGCGGTTGCGCCAGCAGATCGCTGAAAAAGCGTTGCGCTTCTTCAGGGGCCACGGGCCGTTGTGCCAATTCCTTAGTCTGTGCCTTGAACTCATCCCAATGGGAGAGCCCTAGCCCAAGCGACTCTTTGACGGCCGCTGCGTCGAACTGAGTGGAGTGGGGCACCTTGATGGCTCCGGCAGCGCCGCGCAGTGCCATCTGCAGGGTGTTGTTGCATACCACCCGCAGCGAGGTGAACTGCGCCGTGGTGCAGAGTGT
>NZ_JBHFMW010000066.1:923-1173 GCF_041929505.1 Aeromonas sp. MdU4
GACCGGTCTTGGCCAGTGCCCACAGCTTGCGGCCACCTTTAAGTGAGCCAGCGGTTTCCAACTCAAAACCACCGGCTTCCACCAGGTCTTGGTAGAAGTGCAGCACCTCGTGAGGCTGTACTACGTTGTAGCGGTTTGAGACTACCGACAGAGGGGTGAGGGTATCGGAGCGATAAAGCACCTTGCTATCGCTGTAGGGACGGATATGCAGTGCATCGGAGGCGACGTTAAACATCACGTCGCTCTGCTC
>NZ_JBHFMW010000067.1:0-894 GCF_041929505.1 Aeromonas sp. MdU4
GATCTGCATCGGCAAGCTGGTGCAAAAACAGGATAAGTGGGTACCGGAGAAGGACGACAGCTTCACCCTCACCACCCAGATACAGCAAAAGGGGGGATGGTTGCTCCATCCCCTGCATCAACACTACTCATCGCAAAAGAATAACCAAGGGCAGGAGCAGGCCAAGATCCGCGCCATTCCAGTGCGGGTGCTGTTCAACGATAGCGACTTGAATCTACGGGCGGAATACAGCGCGTTTGACCGGCAAACCGGCAGGCCGCTCTGTGTCGGGAATGGGGAGGTGGCAAGACGCATGGGGGCGCAAGGCATGGAGGAGGTCAGCTGCTCTGGACCAGAGCGCTGCGCCTTTGCAGGCCAACAGGGTTGCAAGCTGTACGGGCGACTGAACCTGTTTGTGGAGGGGCAAGGGGATGAGCTGGGCAGCTTTATCTTCCGCACCACCGGCTACAACTCGGTACGCACCCTGGCGGCACGGCTCAAGTACCTGGAGGCTGTGAGCGGCGGCCATACCCGCTATTTGCCGCTCACCCTGCGGCTACGAGCCAAGAGCACTACACAGTCCTACCGCACACCGGTCTACTACGTGGATTTGACCTTGCGGGAAGAGACCAACCTGACTGAGGCAGTCAGGCAGGCACAAGAGGCCGCCCAGCGTGACCAAGAAGCAGGCTTGGCCATCGAGCAGATGGAGCAGGCTGCTCGCGAGTTGCTACGTAACGGCCAGTTTGAGGATATCGATGAAGAGGTGCCGATGCTGTTGGAGGAGTTTTATCCCGAAGCCAACAGCGACGAGACGGCGAATGGAAACACAGGGGCGGTGGCGACTGCCTCGCTTAACCCACCACAAAGCCAAGCAACCAGAACGCCACAGAGACCACAACCAAGAAGGAGTCC
>NZ_JBHFMW010000067.1:1024-1336 GCF_041929505.1 Aeromonas sp. MdU4
ATATCTGTCATAAGTCCTCCAACCAACCCCTATGGTTGGGGGTGGACTCGTTGACATGAAGAACCACAAAAGGCGAACATCAACCTAAAAGGTTGTTGCTGGGCATTTTCTGCCTATCTAACCGGACTAGGGTTATCCCCTTCTCTACGACTTACTACCAATAGGAGTTTTCATGAAACAGCTCGTTCCATTGCTCACCCTGGCAGTCACTGCACCGAGTGTCATGGCCAGCAACATCAATGACATCTGGTCCTATCAAGACAGTGATGGCACCACCTTGGCTCAAGCGTGTAATAACAAACGTACCTGTGA
>NZ_JBHFMW010000068.1:0-1830 GCF_041929505.1 Aeromonas sp. MdU4
TCGATGTTGACTAAAGGTAACCTCGAAAGCAAAAGTAGATGGAGCATCATGGTATGAATCACTAAATATACGAAATTTTTTAGTGCGCAAACGACGACCATGAACAGATTAATTATAGGAAGGGTACAAGAACAGTCAGATACTCTAGCACCATGGACACGATCATAAAGAATACGTCACTAGGAGCCTGTAAATCCAATTGTGTAACCGCCCACGAATAAGTAACTTTTTCAAAAGGATACCTTCGTGGGTAAGCAAATGGACCAAAACACACTCAAAGCACTGGCCGCTGAGCTGGCCAAAGACATCAAATCTGAAAAAGATCTCGGCACCCTCACCCAGCAGCTGATCAAGCTCACCGTCGAGACCGCCCTCAATGCCGAGATGGACGCGCATCTGGGCTATGAGAAACACGCCCCACAAGGCCGCGGGACCGGCAACAATCGCAATGGCTATTCCACCAAGCGCCTAACAGGACAGCACGGAGAGGTCACCATCCAGGCGCCTCGTGACCGTAACTCGTCCTTCGAACCTCAGTTCGTCTGCAAGGGCCAGTCCCGCCGGACCCAGATGGACGACCAGATCCTCTCCCTCTACGCCAGGGGCTTGAGCACGCGGGATATCGTGGACGCGTTCAAAGAGATGTATGACGCCGACATCTCGGCGGGGCTGGTATTGAAGGTGACCGAACGTGTCATCGAGCAGGTCCACGAATGGCAAAACCGGCCGCTGGATCCGCTCTATCCCATCGTCTATCTGGACTGCATTGTGCTGAAGATCCGCGCAAACCAGCGGGTGATCAACAAGTCGCTCTATCTGGCGCTGGGTATCAATATGGAGGGGCACAAGGAGCTGTTGGGCCTGTGGCTGGCCGAGACCGAAGGGGCAAAGTTCTGGCTGTCGGTCCTGACCGAGCTGAAGAACCGCGGCCTAGAAGACATCCTGATCGCGTGTGTGGATGGTCTCAAGGGCTTCCCTGATGCCATTGCCGTGGAATATCCCCAGACCAAGGTGCAACTGTGTATCGTCCACATGGTGCACAACTCGTTGCGCTATGTCTCCTGGAAGGACTACAAGGCGGTGACGGCTGAACTGAAGCAGATATACCAGTCTGCGACGGAACGTGAGGCTCAGCAGGCGCTGGCGGCCTTCGGCGAGCGCAGGGATAGCCAGTACCCGCAGATAGCGCGCTCCTGGCAGGGGAACTGGGACAATCTGATCACGCTGTTTGATTATCCCCCCGCCATCCGGAAGGTGATCTACACCACCAATGCGATCGAGTCACTGAACAGCGTGCTGCGCAAAGCGACCAAACAAAGGAAGCTGTTCCCGACCGATGAGTCGGCGCTCAAAGTGGCGTTTCTCGCGATACAGCAGGCCTCCAAGAAATGGACCATGCCAATCCAGAATTGGAAGCTTGCTCTGAATCGCTTTATTATCGAATTCGGTGATCGCCTGAACGGTCACCTGTAATGGAGTGGGCAGTTACACAGAATTATTTTCAGGCTCCGTCACTAGCGGTTGCTTCGCGGTGTTGCATTACGAAAAAATATCCGCGATGTTGCTCAATCTACATCTTTGCTAGCAGCTCTTAACTTCTCGTTTTTATTGTTTAAACACCAGCACTGCTTAAGTATTATCAGGGAGAATACCGCTTAATCAGTGGATCTAGCAGGCATTGTAACAAACGGTCTTTATGGTGATTGATTGTTTCACCAGAGAAGGTTGACCGATTAGTAATAATGATGACATACATGTTTTGGTACACGGTAGCTTTGTTGAACATATTTACCTTAGTGGCCGCCAGCCATTACGCTCATCGAGCAGAGC
>NZ_JBHFMW010000007.1:0-60734 GCF_041929505.1 Aeromonas sp. MdU4
GGCAGAACTTCGGGGTGGGCTATGTGGTGGAGGTGCTGCGCGGGTCGCTGAACCAGCGGATCAAGGATCACGGCCACGACAAGCTCTCGACCTACGGCATCGGCAAGGATCAGAGCCACGAATACTGGATGAGCGTGATCCGCCAGCTGATCCACAAGGGGTTGCTGACCCAGAATATTACCCGCAATCTGGTGTTGCAGCTGACCGAAGCTGCCCGCCCTGTTTTGCGTGGCGAGGTGACGCTGGAGTTGGCAGTGCCCCGCTTGCAGCCCATCTCCAGCCGCAAGGAGAAGCGCAACGGCCTGCTCGACAATGCCAACTACGACAAGCGGCTGTTCAAGGAGCTGCGTGGCCTGCGCAAGCAGATTGCCGAAGATGAAGAGGTGCCGCCCTACGTGGTGTTCAACGATGCAACCCTGGTTGAAATGGCTCAGCTGATGCCGATGACCGAAGACGAGATGCTGGCTATCAACGGTGTCGGTCACCGCAAGCTGGAACGCTTCGGCGAAGCCTTTATGGACCTGATCATCGACTACTGCCGTCGCTAGGATCGATTAGGCAGCCTAAGTGGCCACGGCCGATGCCGATGCGGCTTTGGATCAGTGCCTGGCTCTCCATCCCATGATCGTCGGCACAGAAGATCGCCTTGGTGTTGCCTGCTTCTATATCGGCCGCCTTGACCTGATGTGCCCAAGCCAAGGTCAGCAGGGGTAGGGCATATAGCCACTTTTTCATTTTTTTCTTTGTATCTTCTTCTCCAGGAATTGAACAGATGAGGGTTGCCGGTTGCCGGTTGGCGGAGTAGGTGCTGACGGCAGTATAAAGAGTGACGTGAGCATACTCAGGGACGAATGGCATAACGATGAAGCTGATCAACACTTTTGCGGGCGAACTGCCCTGGGCCTGTGAACCCGTGGCGCCCCAGCCGCTGCAACAACCCCGACTGCTCCATCTCAACCGCGCTTTGCTGGCGGAGCTGGGGCTGGGAGAGGTTCGCGACTCTGACTGGATCGCCTGTTGTGGCGAGGGAAAGCTGTTGCCCGGCATGCAGTCGGTGGCACAGGTGTATGCAGGCCACCAGTTCGGTGGCTACAGCCCGCGCCTTGGTGATGGTCGGGCACTGCTGCTGGGAGAGCAAATCGCACCCGATGGTCGGCGTTGGGATCTCCATCTCAAGGGGGCGGGCAAGACACCGTTCTCCCGTTTTGGTGACGGTCGCGCCGTGCTGCGCTCCAGCATCCGGGAGTATCTCGCTTCGGAAGCACTGCATGCCCTCGGCATCCCTACTACTCGGGCACTGGTGTTGGTAGGGAGTCAGGAGCCGGTCTACCGCGAGCAGGTGGAGACGGGGGCGACCGTGCTGCGTACCGCCCCCAGTCACCTGCGCTTCGGTCATATCGAGTATTTTGCCTGGAGCGGGCAGGGGGAGCGGATCCCGGCACTTATCGACTATCTGTTGCACCACCACTTTCCCGAACAGGCCAGCGGCGCCGAGCTGTTTGCCGAGGTAGTACGTCGCACCGCGCTGCTTATTGCCAAATGGCAGGCGGCGGGCTTCTGCCACGGGGTGATGAACACCGATAACATGTCGCTGCTCGGGCTGACCCTGGATTACGGCCCCTACGGTTTTATCGATGCCTATGTGCCCGACTTTGTCTGCAATCATTCGGATCCGGCAGGCCGCTATGCGCTGGATCAGCAGCCTGCGGTTGGTTACTGGAATCTGCAAAAGCTGGCGCAGGCGCTGGCTGGCAATGTGGATGGTGATGCGTTGGCCGCGGCGCTGGCCCGGTACGAACAGCAGCTGATGGTGCACTACTCCGAACTGATGCGGGCCAAACTCGGGTTGGCGGTGTGGGAGGACGATGACCCGGCACTATTCCGCGAGCTGTTCCGGCTGCTGGCGGTCCACAAGGTGGATTACCACCTGTTCCTGCGTCGTCTTGGTGAGGTGACACGAGAGGGGGCATGGCCTGCGTCTCTGCTGGCCCTGTTGTCTGACCCGCATGATTGGCAGGCTTGGCTGGAGCGCTATCGGGCGCGGTTGGTGCGCGAAGGAAGCGAGGATAGCTCTCGCAAGGCGCAGATGGATGCCATCAATCCCAAGTATGTGCTGCGCAATACCTTGGCTCAGCAGGCGATAGATGCGGCCGAGGCGGGCGATATGCAGCCTTTTGAACGGTTGTTCACCGCGTTGCAGCGTCCCTATGATGAGCAACCTGAATTTGAGGATCTCGCCACCCCGCTACCGGCATGGTATTGCGGTGGCGAGCTCTCCTGCAGCAGTTGAGAAATTTGAAATGAGTTGGCAGATCAGGCAGATAGATAACGAGATCGGGATGGTGACGCTGGATTGCCCTGCGCTTGACTGGGACTCTTTTCCAGCACTGGCTGGGGAGTTGCTGCAAGAGTGGGAGCTGACTCTTCTGGAGCGAGATGTTGGTGCCGATCGCCACAGCTGGGTGCTGGAGTTCGAGGGAAGCCAGCTTCGGCTGGAGTTTGAGCATTACAGCGGCTGCTGGCTGGAGGCGGTGCGCCCTGAAGATAAAGAGACGCTGCTCTGGCTCGTTCGACAGCATAAAGATTGAACTATCGCGCGTGGGGGGTATAATCTCGCCCCTCGATTATCGCCAATGGTGGCGGTATGGGTTCCCTAACCCCATTAACCAAAAAGGTCACAAGATGAATCTGACCCCTGAGCAGTACCAAACGGCGCTCGTCCGCCTCTCGTTGTTCCACATCCTGATCATCGCCAGCAGCAACTATCTGGTTCAGCTGCCCATCACCGTCTTCGGTTTTCACACCACTTGGGGCGCGTTCAGCTTCCCGTTCATCTTCCTGGCGACCGACCTGACGGTGCGGATTTTTGGTGCCGGTTTGGCACGCAAGATTATCCAGACCGTGATGCTGCCTGCGTTGGCGGTCTCCTATGGGCTCTCCGTGCTCTTCTTTGAAGGGAGTTTCCAGGGCGTAGGCAATCTGGCCGAGTTCAATCTGTTCGTGGCACGTATCGCGCTGGCCAGCTTTATGGCCTATCTGGTGGGTCAGTTCATGGATGTGGTGGTGTTCAACCGACTGCGACTGATGAAAGCCTGGTGGGTGGCTCCTGCAGCCTCCACCCTGTTTGGCAACATGGTCGATACCATCGCGTTCTTCAGTGTGGCCTTCTGGCGCACCACAGATCCTTTCATGGCGGAGCACTGGGTCGAGATCGCAACGGTCGATTACGTGTTCAAGCTGCTGATTAGCTTGGGTCTGTTTGTGCCGCTCTACGGCGTGTTGCTGCGTTACCTCAGCCGCAAGCTGGTGGGTGAGGCCGAAGTGCCCGGTCTGCAAACAGTCACCCGACAAGCATGATGAGATTGACCACCCTTCGCGGTGGTCAATTTTTTGTGCTTTCAGCAAATAGGGCTTGCTCATTTAAATGAGAATGATTATTGTTAACTTGTTTTCCGGGAAAGACTTCATTCGTTCCAACGTGATGGACTTCTTGTGAAGGCACGACATTGCTCACATTGCTTCCAGTTAAGGGCCAGTTTTACTGGCCCTCTTTTTTTGTCCCGGTTTCGGCAAATCGCGGGCATAAAAAACGGGAGCAATTGCTCCCGTCGTCACTCAGAGTGAGGCTTATTCGATATCGAGCGCCTCCGGGGAGAGGATTACCCCGGTCGTATCGGCATAGAGATGATCGTCAGGCAGGAAGGTGACACCACCGAAGTTGACCGGTAGATCGGTCTCCCCTACATCCTTGCTGTCGGCACCGACCGGAATGGCGGCCAGCGCCTGAATGCCGATATCCAGATCTTCCAGGATGTCGACTTCACGGACGCAGCCATAGCAGACGATCCCTTCCCAATCGTTCTCGGCCGCCGTAGTGGCGATGTCGCTGTCGATCAGGGCGCGGCGCATGGAGCCACCGCCATCGATCAGCAAGACGCGTCCCAGCCCGTTCTCTTTGACGAGTTCACGGATCAGACCATTCGATTCGAAGCATTTGACGGTAGTGATGACGCCACCGAAGGAGGCTCGGCCGCCGAAGGAGCAGAGCATGGGTTCTAGTACATCCACCATGTCCTGATAGATGTCGCACAGTTCTGAAGTGTTGTATTCCATAGTGTCAAATCCACGGCTGGAAACAGGTGCAACCAGTATAAGGAGTGGGTGTGGCATTTCAATGAATATTCCTTGAACAGGCCACCCGCTGCGGCTTTTCTGCATAAGCTCAATGCAGTTCATCCTTTTCCTGTGTGAGGTCTATCGTGCTCATCCGCCATAAATTGATCCTGAATACCGTACTGGTTGCCGTCGCCATGATGGTGTTGAGCGGCCTGTTCCTCTACTCCAACCAGGTTAATCGTCATCTGACTGATGCGCAGCGCAATGTGGATCAGCTGGAGATCGCCATGCTCAATTTGCGGCGAGCCGAGAAAGATTTTCTGATCCGCAAGGAGATGAGCTTCGTCGAGCATTTCAATCAGGGGTTGGCTGCTTTTCATCAGCTGGACCGGATCATGAGCAGTGATGACAACCTCGCGGCTGCGCAAGGCGAGCTGGCCCGGCTGGATCAGCAGATCACTGCTTATGGCAAAGCGTTCAATGACCTGGTTGCCCAGCAGCAGAAGATTGGCCTGGGGCCGGAAGAGGGCCTCTATGGCAAGTTGCGGGCAGCTGTGCATGAGGTGGAAGATGGCCTCAAGCAGCTGGATCAGCAAGAGTTGCTCATCACCATGCTGCAATTGAGACGGGCAGAGAAAGATTTCATGCTGCGTTCCGATATCCAGTATCTGGATCGATTCGAAACGCTGCACAAGAGCTTTTTGGCGAGTCTGGCAACCCTGCCAGAGGCGGATCGCGGCATGCTGGAGCAGGCTAGCCAGCAGTACCGTCAGAACTTTGTCGCTCTGGTTCAGGGGATGCAAGAGCTGGGTTTGAAAGATGATGAGGGGCTGCGCAACCAGATGCGCGAACAGGTACACCAGACAGAACAGGGATTTGTCGCAGTCGACCGGCATATCGCCGACCAGCTGGAGCAGCAGACCTCGCATCTGAATCTGCTGATGCTGGTCTGTGGCGGCATCATCATAGTGCTTATTGGCATTATGAGCCTATTGCTGGGGCGCAGCATCGACCGCCCCATTAGCCGAGTAAATGATACCGTCAATCGCATTCGCCAGGATAATGACCTGCGCTTGAAGATTGAGCTGCAAGGGGCAGATGAAATGGCCCAACTGGCGGGCAACCTTGATGTGATGTTGGGAGGATTCCGCAACCTGATTGGCGATGTGAAGCAGAGTGCTCACACCTTGACGGAAGCGGCCGATCATCTCTCGGCAAATGTGAAGCGCACCAGCGAGGGGGCGGCCCGTCAGTTGCAGGAGACCGACATGGTGGCGACCGCCTCGACCGAGATGGGATCCACCATCGAAGAGATCGCCCGCAATACCGAACAGGCTGCCAACAATGCTCAAGCCACCAACCACAAGGCGATGGAGGGGCGCAGTGCGGTGGAGAATACCGTCGAGCAGATCCGCTCGCTGGCGGTCAATCTGGAGAGCTCATCCCGCGAAGTGGGGCAGCTGCAAAAAGAGAGCGAGACCATCGGATCGGTGCTGGATGTGATCAGGGGGATTGCCGAACAGACCAACCTGCTGGCCCTCAATGCGGCGATTGAAGCCGCACGAGCAGGCGATCAGGGGCGTGGTTTTGCGGTGGTGGCTGACGAAGTACGCAGCCTCGCCATTCGTACCCAGAAATCGACTCAGGAGATCGCCGGCATCATCAGCTCGCTGCAGAAGCAGACCGGCAGCATCGTAGAGGTGATGGCGACTTGTCGCGAGCAGGGTAACCGCAGCTCGGATCAGGCCAGCACCGCAGGGGAGTTGCTGGGGCAAATTACCCAGGATGTCACCCACATCATGGACATGAGCACCCAGATTGCGGCGGCTATCGAGCAGCAGAGTCTGGTGGCGAACGAGGTCAATCGCAACGTCAACAACATCCGCGACATTGCCCAGGAGTCGAGCGTCATGGCCGAGGAGAATGCCAGATCCAGCCAGGGTCTTAATGAACAGGCACAGCTTCTGAACAAGGCGGTGGCGAAATACCGGGTTTAGTGACTGGCATGGCATCCTTGCGAGGTTTTTGCAGCAGAGTGGCAATCATTTGATCGTAATGGCTGTTATTGAGGGAATTCGCTCATATAATCGCCGCCACTATGATGATTCGGAAGGATTCGATGGCAAAGTTGCTGGTGGCCGTATTCGGGCTGCTCTGTTCCTGTCTGGCGTTGGCAGGGTCGGCACCCCAGGCTACCCCACTCAAGCCCGGCATGGAGCCGTTACTCAGCTGGTTCGACGGAGCGTTTTCTAGCAGGGAGCAGGCCGGTTACGATAGCCGTTTTACCAGTGCCGAGCTGCGTCTGATGGAGATCTGGCATGGCTATCAGGGGTATCGCTGGGTCTATGCCGAGCAGTATCTGACCTTGCGTGCCATCCGTCCCTTCCGTCAGCGCATCTATCGTTTTTCTCCTGTTTCAGATGGTCGCATCCTGATGGCTGAGTTGACCATGCCCAGAGCGACCGACTTTGCCGGAGCTTGGCACGACCCCGCCCTGCTCGACAGTTTGACACCGCAACAACTTTCTTTGCGCCAGGGGTGCGAGATCTGGCTGAAGCGTACTGCCTCTGGTGAGTATGCCGGCCACTCTCGTGTTGGTCATTGTTCCACCGACTTTGGCGGTGCCACCACCCTGGTGCAACATATCTGGATTGGTCCCGACAGCGTCAGATTTCTGGATCGGGCGTATGATAACGAAGGGACGTCGCGTTGGGGCAGTCCGGGTGAAGGCTATGTCTATCTGCGCCGTTCCAAGGGGTTTGGCCAGTAAGCCGTGTTGTGGTTGAAGAGGGAAAAAAGGACAATAAAAAAGGCGCCCATCGGGCGCCTTTTTCAGAATTCTTCAGAAGTAAAATTACTTCTTGGTGGTCATCGCACCGAAACGCTTGTTG
Source organism: Aeromonas sp. MdU4 (assembly GCF_041929505.1). NCBI lineage: Bacteria > Pseudomonadati > Pseudomonadota > Gammaproteobacteria > Aeromonadales > Aeromonadaceae > Aeromonas > Aeromonas sp. MdU4. The sequence goes on from NZ_JBHFMW010000007.1 coordinate 7,008, forward strand.
AACTTGTCTACGCGGCCGCCGCTAGAAACTTCTTTCTGCTTGCCGGTGTAGAACGGGTGGCACTCGGAGCACACGTCCAGGTTCAGATCTTTACCGATGGTAGAGAAAGTGTTGATGACGTTACCGCAAGAGCACTTGGCGGTGATGGCTACGTAGTCAGGATGGATACCAGCTTTCATGGACAACCTCAATTAATAGGCCGTGTCGCCATCCGATCTCTTGTCGGACACCACACGATTGTTGAACACAGTTTCAAAGGCTGCGAATAATATAGGAAATGCCTGAGATCAGGCAAGTGGCTTCGCAGAAAAAATAGGCAACCCCTGGTGAATTCTTCCCAAACGCTGGATCTGGTTCGTGTCGCTGTCCCGGTACCGTTACGCCGTCACTTCGACTATCTCTCTCCTCTGCCGTTACCTGCTCCCGGTTGTCGGGTCGAGATCCCTTTCGGCCCGCAGACTCTGGTCGGGCTGGTGGTGGATCACCCGGACGAGAGTCAGGTGCCGCGTAACAAGCTCAAACCCATCAAGCGCGTGCTCGACGCGACGCCTGTGCTGGGCGCCGACATTCTGGCGCTGATGAACTGGAGCGCCAGCTACTACCAGCATCCGCTGGGGGAAGTGTTGCCGCACGCCCTGCCGGTGCTGGTGCGCAAGGGAGAGCCTGCTGCTTATCGCGAGCTGGAGTTCTGGTTTGCCACCGAGGCGGGCATGGCGGTCGATCTCAACGAGCTCAAGCGTGCTGTCAAGCAGCAGCAGGCCCTTGCCTTGCTGCGCAAGGGGCCGCAGACCCCCTCCGCCCTCAAGCAGGAGGAGATCCAGAGCGCAGCCCTCACAGCGCTGGAGAAGAAGGGATTGCTGGAGAAGCGCTCGCTGGAGCCGAGCCACGATGGCGACTGGGCTACCCGCTTTGAACCGGGGGAGGGGCTGCGCCTCAACGGCGAGCAGGCGCTGGCCGTTTCTGCCGTTACCAGCCAGAGCGACAAGTTCGGTGCCTTCCTGCTGGACGGCATTACCGGCTCCGGCAAAACCGAGGTGTACCTGAGCATCCTCGAGCCCCTGCTCAAGGCGGGCAAGCAGGCGCTGGTGATGGTGCCGGAGATAGGCCTTACCCCGCAGACCATCAACCGCTTCCGCCGCCGCTTCAACGTGCCTGTGGTGGCGATGAACTCCGCCATGAACGACCGGGAGCGGCTCGATGCCTGGCTCGCCTGCCGCGATGGCGGTGCAGCCATCCTGATCGGCACCCGCTCCGCGGTGTTCACCCCCTTTCACAACCTCGGCATCATCATCATCGACGAGGAGCACGACGGTTCCTTCAAGCAGCAGGACGGTTTTCGCTACCACGCGCGGGATCTGGCGGTGATGCGGGCCCATCGTGCCGGTATCCCCATTTTGCTTGGCTCGGCTACCCCGTCGCTGGAGACATTGCACAACGCCCGTACTGGCAAGTATCACCACCTCACTCTGACTCGCCGCGCAGGCAATGCCCAGACTGCCCGTCAGGTGATCCTCGATATCAAGAACGTGCGCTTGCAGGCTGGACTCTCCCCCCAGCTGGAGCAACTGATGGCGGAGCATCTGGCGGCGGGCAATCAGGTGATGCTGTTCCTCAACCGCCGCGGCTATGCCCCGGCTCTGATTTGCCACCAGTGCGGCTGGAACGCCGCCTGCGAGCGCTGCGACGCCTGGTACACCTGGCATCAGGCCGGACGACGGCTGCACTGCCACCACTGTGACAGCGTGCGCCCGCTGCCCCACCTCTGCCCGGAGTGTGGCAGCAACGAGCTGATCGGATCGGGAGTGGGCACAGAACAGCTGGAACAGCTGCTTACCACTGTGTTCCCGCAATATCCGGTAGTGCGCATCGATCGGGACAACACCCGCCGCAAGGGGGAGCTGGAGACCCATCTCGGTGACATCAAGGCGGGCAAGTACAAGATCCTGATCGGCACCCAGATGCTGGCCAAGGGCCACCACTTCCCGGATGTGACGTTGGTGGGGCTGCTGGATGTGGATGGCGCGCTATTCAGCGCTGATTTTCGCGCTGCCGAGAAGCTGGCTCAGCTCTACACCCAGGTGGCGGGCCGTGCCGGTCGTGCCAGCAAACCCGGGCTGGTGGTGCTGCAGAGCCACCATCCGGAACATGCCCTGCTGCAGGATCTGACCCAGAACGGCTACGGCCACTTCGCCGACACGGCGCTGAAAGAGCGTCGCCTGCTGGGACTGCCGCCGTTCAGCTATCAGGGGCTGTTTCGGGCCGAGGCCAACGGCCGTGACGAGGTGCAGCTGTTCCTCAGCCGCCTCGCCGATACCCTGCGCAGCGCCTGTTATCCCCATGTTCAAGTGCTGGGGCCCATCAGCGGCTTTATGGAGCGCAAGGCGGGCAAGTTCCGCATGCAGTTGCTGGTGCAAGGGCCGAACCGGGCGCCGCTGGCCCAGCTGCTGGATTGGGTGGTGAAGGAGCTGGAGGGGTGGCCCGAGACCAAAAAGGTGCGCTGGAGTCTGGATATCGATCCCACCGAGTTAAGTTGACTCAGGTGCTATCCGTTTAGCTTGAACCGGTCGCTGGCAGGTAATGTCAGCGACCGTTTTTGTACTACTGCTTCAATGTTCAGACCCGCAGGTCGATCTGCTGCACCCAGCCTCCCTTGCCCTGTTCGGTCACATAGAGGCCGGATTGGCGCAGTACTCCCTGATTGCCGTTTTCCCCCAGATGGTTGAAGGGGGTGTCGAGGGGATGGAGCAGAATGGCGCCGATCCCCAGCTCCACCAGGGCGATGGGGGAGTGCTCCGGCTGCCAGAACTGCAGTGCCGAGAACTGGCTGTCCCGCTCGTCCAGCACCCCGTTGCCATCCTCATCCAGGGTCGCCAGCTCACCAAAGCCGTTGCCGGAACGGGCCCCAAACAGCTCGCCGCCGTCATCTATGGTGCCGTTGCCGTTGCGATCCAGCGCCACAAAGCCGCTCCCCTCGCCGAGGCCGGGCAGGCTGTCCTCTTTGCCATCTTGATCGATGTCGAACTTGACCCGGGCGTCGGTCAGGCCGGCGATCTTGCCATCCAGGTTAAGTACCAGTGGATCCTTGAGGGCATTGAGGGTGGTGCGACGCTTGCTGATATCGAGCTGACGCCAGTCGAGCACAAAGCCGAGATCGAGCTGCAGGCTCTGGCCATCCTGGGTCTCTATGCTGGCCGAGGCGACCACGTTGAGCTGCTCCTTTTGCAGCAGGCTGTCGGTTACTTCCACCAGTTGATCCGGCTCGGCGGCGGGTTGGCTGCCGTCGCCCGTCGGGGAGTTCACCCCCTCCGCGCTCTGTTCGGTCGGTTTGATGGGATCGGGCAGCTCGATCTCGTGGCCCAGCATGGCTTCTATCATCAACTTGATAAGCCGCTGGTGGTTATCGAGCCCGTCGTTAGGCACGCCGTTCTCCTCCTGATTTTTGGTGCCCTCCGCTTTGGCTGGCGCGGCTGTCGTCTGCGGGGGAGTCTGGGTATTGCTCCGGCTGCTGGCTTGCAGCGTCAGGGCACTGGCTTGCATCAGGGTGGTTCGCTGCTCGCCGGATGGTGGTGTGGCGGCCGTCCCGTTGGTGCCATCGGCTTGCGGTGCGACTGCCCCCAGCCTGCGTACTTTGCGTGCCTGCGCCTGTTGCTGCTGGTATTGCACCTCCCCCTGGAGGTCGTAGTGATCGATGCGCATATCTTCGCCCTCGGGCTATACATCTGGTCAGTTATCGACCGCTTTCCGGTGGGGGCTTAACACCAAATCGGACTAACCGACAGAATTGTTAGTTCCATGTTGCAAAGTAACGGCGAGGCTGGATGATGGGCATTCAGGTTGCAGCACATCAACCCGCTGGCCGGGGCAATAAGGGAAGGGGAGAGAGGATGAGAAACTGTCTGGTGATGGGGGCGGCGGGCTATATAGGCTCCTATCTGGTGCCCCACCTGCAAACGCTGGGCTACAGGGTGATTGCCGGGGCGCGTCGCCCCTGCCGTTTGCCGGAGGGGGTGGAGTTTCGCCTCGCCGACAGCCTCAAGCCCATCACCCTGCTGCCTGCGCTGGCGGGTATCGATACCGTCTTCTATCTGGTGCACGCCATGGGGGCGGGGGCCGATTTTCACCGGCTGGAGCAGCAGGGGGTGAAGAACTTTGCCGCCGCCGCCCGTGCCGCCGGGGTGCGCCGCATCATCTATCTGGGGGCAATCCAGCCCGAGCAGTGTAACAGCCGTCATCTCAACTCCCGTCGCCACTGTGGCGAGCTGTTTCGTGACTCTGGCGTGCCGACGGTAGAGCTGCGCGCCGGCATCATCATCGGGCCCGGTTCGGCAGCGTTCGAAGTGATGCGGGATCTGGTGTTCAACCTGCCGCTGATGGTGACGCCGAAGTGGGTGCGCTCGCACACGCCCCCCATTGCCCTCTCCAACCTGCTGCACTATCTGGGCGGGCTGGTGGAAGCCGACGAGGTGGATGGCCACATCTTCAATGCGGTCGGCCCCGAGCTGCTCAGCTATCAGCAGCAGTTGCAAAAGTTTGCGGCCCATATCGGCAAGCGTTGCCCTATCATTCCCATCCCGTTTCTGAGTCCGCGTCTCTCCGCCTGGTGGCTGCAGTTTGTCACCTCGGTGCCGCAGCCGGTGGCCAAGGCGCTGGTGGGTGGCCTCAAGCACGACATCCCAGCCGATGACGGCCCGCTGCGGTCCCTGCTGCCGCAAACTCTGCTCAGCTTCGACGAGGCGCTGGCGGAGAGTCTGGCGCTGGAGCAGAAGCTGGGTGCCGAACAGCAGGGGCAGGAGACGCCGCTCGGCCTGCGCTGGCGCCATCCCGAATATGGCTTCTATGACCGCACCGCCAGCGGTGATGCCATCTGCCTCGCCTCGCCCGAGGTGGTGTGGCAGGTGTTGCAGCAGTTGGGGGGCGAGAAGCGCTACTTCTACATGAATGAACTGTGGGTAGTGCGCGAATGGATGGATCACCTGATCGGCGGCCCGGCCCGCACCCGGGGTCGCAGCAATCCCGATCGCTTCGTTAAGGGGGATATGCTCGACTCCTGGCAGATCCTCGGGGTGGATGAGGGGCGCAGGCTCGATCTGCTGTTCAACATGAAGGCCCCGGGCGTGGGTCGGCTGGAGTTCAACATCCTGCCGGAGGAGTCCGGGTTGACCCGCATCCGGGTCACTGCTCACTGGCATCCGCAGGGCGCCTGGGGGCTGGCCTACTGGCTCGCCATGCTGCCGTTCCACCTCTTCATCTTTCAGGGGATGACCGAGGCGATCGCCAGAGAGGCAGAGGCGAAAGCCGGTATCCCCGTCATGGATTGAACGGGGCAACCAGCTTGCCTCGTTGTATTTTTTCCGGCATGACCATCAGCGCCGGGCCAGCCGGGTCTTTCCGGTACCCCATTTCTGCCGAACTTATGCAGCGATAACCTGCATAGCGCGAAAATCACCCTCTTCTTTTGCCCGATATGGGTATGCGTCTGGTGGTAAAGACTGGCATCATGCCACGGTACTTATGCAACCAAGATGTGTAACTAGTTAATAAAGAAGGGATTATGAAGAAAAAACCATCAATTTTGGGGGGCGCTTGTATCATCGCCAGTGTCTGTGTGGGGGCTGGTATGTTGGGGTTGCCCAGTTCAGGGGCCGGGGCATGGACCCTCTGGTCAGTACTGGCACTGACCATCACCATGGTGATGATGACGCTCTCCGGGTGGATGCTGCTTGAGTCTTTTCAGCACTACGAGTTGCGTGCCTCTTTTAACACTGTTACCAAAGATCTGCTCGGTTCCCGTCTCAACGCCTTCAATAACCTCTCGGTCTATTTTGTCGGTGGTATCCTGCTCTATGCCTATATCACCTCGTCCGGCGCCATTTTGCAGGGGTTATGCGGGATCGACAGCAAGGTCGCGTCTGTGCTGTTTGTTGTTCTCTTCTCAACGGTAGTCTGGCACTCGACCCGCGCGGTTGATCGCATATCGGTCGTGCTGATTGCCTTCATGATCCTCAGCTTTGCCTTCGGGGTGTTGGGATTGCTGGGCAACATCAAGTTGCCGACCCTGCTCGATCTGGCTGGCAGTGAGAGCCGCTACGCCCCCTATGCCATGGCGATGCTGCCGGTGGCGCTCACCTCGTTTGGCTATCACCACTCGGTGGCATCCCTGCGCGCCTATTACCAGAACGAGCAGCAGGCCAGATGGGCCATCCTGGTGGGCACCCTGATCGCGCTGGCGCTCTATGTGCTCTGGCTGCTGGGGATCTTCGGTAACCTGCCCCGTCAGGATTTTGCTCCAGTGATTGCCAAGGGTGGCGACGTGAGCGTGCTGCTTGCCGCACTCTCCGGGGTGATTGAGTCTGAGAAAGTAGCCAGCGCCATCAACGGCTTTTCCATGGCGGCCATCCTCTCCTCCTTTATCGGGGTAGGGCTCGGGGTGTTCGACTATCTGGCGGATCTGTTCAAGTTCGACAACAGTCGCGCCGGTCGCAGCAAGACCTGGGCGGTCACCTTCCTGCCGCCGCTGGTGCTCTCCCTGCTCTTCCCGTTCGGTTTCCTGCTGGCTATCGGCTATGCCGGTGCCGCCGCCACTATCTGGACCTGCATTATTCCGGCACTGCTGGTGTTGCGTACCCGGGCACGGGCTGAGCGGGGTGAAGTGACCCCCCATTTCGTCACACCCGGCGGCAAGATGGTGGCCTGGCTGTTGATCCTGTTCGGGCTGGCGACCGCACTGTTCCACTTCCTGTCGATGGCGAATCTGCTGCCGGTCTATTCGGGCCAGTAAGCGCCAACAGGGAGCAAGCGATGGCGGCAGGGTAACCTTGCCGCCATTTTTTTCGCCAAAAACCCAGGATCTATAACTAAAGTGGTATGTCTTTGCGGAGTATGGTGCTAAACGAACTGGTCTGATCTGGCTAATGGCAGCATGATCTGCTGGGCATGCCCGCGGCTTTCTTTTATGATCCCCGCCCTTCTGCGTGCCCCTTGTCGGCACCTCATTTGTACCAACCACATCGGGGTCCCCCATGTCCGATCTGCGTCAAGAAGCACTCGATTATCACGCCCAGCCCGTACCGGGCAAAATTGCCATCGCCCTGACCAAATCCGCCGAAACCGCCCATGATCTGGCGCTGGCTTATAGCCCGGGTGTTGCCGAGCCGGTACGCGAGATCGCCGCCAACCCGGCCGATGCCTACCGCTATACCGGCAAGGGCAATCTGGTGGCCGTCATCTCCAACGGTACCGCCATTCTGGGGCTGGGTAATCTGGGGCCGCTGGCCTCCAAGCCGGTGATGGAAGGCAAAGCCTTGTTGTTCAAGCGCTTCGCCGGCATTGACGCCATCGACATCGAGGTGAAGCACGAGACCAGTGCGCAGTTCATCGACACGGTAGCGGCAATTGCCGACACCTTCGGCGGCATCAATCTGGAAGATATCAAGGCGCCGGAGTGTTTCGAGATTGAAGAGGCGCTGATCGCCCGCTGCGACATTCCGGTATTCCACGATGACCAGCACGGTACCGCCATCGTCACCGCCGCCGGTCTGCTCAATGCGCTGGAAGTGCAGGGCAAGCAGATCAGCGACAGCCGCATCGTCTGCATGGGGGCGGGGGCTGCTGCTACTGCCTGCATGGAGCTGCTGATCAAGTGCGGTGCCAAGCCGCACAACATCTTCATGCTGGATCGTCAGGGGGTCATCCACACCGGCCGCACCGATCTCAACAAGTACAAGCAGCGCTTCGCCAACGAGACGCCGCTGCGCACCCTGATGGATGTCATCGACGGGGCGGACGTGTTTGTCGGAGTCTCCGGCCCGGATGTGCTGCCCGCCGAAGCGGTGGCCCTGATGGCGCCCAACCCGGTGATCTTCGCCTGCTCCAACCCGGATCCGGAGATCAAGCCGGCGCTGGCCCACGGGGTGCGCAGTGACCTCATCATGGGGACTGGCCATTCCGACTACCCGAACCAGATCAACAACGTGCTCTGCTTCCCCTTCATCTTCCGCGGCGCCCTCGATGCCCGCGCCAGCCGCATCAACGATGCCATGAAGATTGCCGCGGTCGAGGCGATCCGCGCTCTGGTGAAAGAGCCGGTGCCAGCCGAGGTGCTGACCGCAGCCGGGGTGAGCGAGCTCACCTTCGGCAAGGATTACGTCATTCCCAAGCCGATGGATGCCCGCTTGCTGCCGCAGGTTGCCCGCGCCGTGGCGCTGGCGGCGGTGGCCTCCGGCGTTGCTCGCACCGAGCTGCCTGCGGACTACATGCTGTAATCCGGCGTTGCAAACGGCCCCATATCGGGGCCGTTTTTGTTGCTGCATCTCGTGACAAGCCAAGGCGCAGCCTGCATGGCAAGTGGGCGGATATAGTGTCAATTCCGGTGCAAAGGTGGTCAAACAGCGCTCACCTCTGACACAATGGCTGCATGACGACGCTTACGAGAATCAAGATGCAGCAGCAAATCAGCGGCCGTTTGGCCCACGCCCTCTCCTTTGTGCGCCATGATGGTCGCCATTTCGCCCAGTTTGTCTGGGGCCGTTTCCAACAGGACAGATTGACGGTCACCGCCGGTTATCTGGCCTATGTCACCCTGCTCTCGCTGGTGCCGATGATCGCCGTGGTATTTGGCATGATGTCCGCCTTTCCGGTGTTCCAGAGCCTCAAGCTGGAGATGGAGCAGTTCGTTTACCACAACTTCGTGCCGACCGCCGGGGACATGCTCAAGGAGTACATCGACGGCTTCGTCGCCAACGCCACCAACACCACGGCGGTGGGGATCGGGGCGCTGGTGGTGGTGGCGCTGATGCTGATCTCCGCCATCGACAAGAACCTCAACTACATCTGGCGTTCGACTCAGGGTCGCCCGTTGGCGCAGGCGTTTGCCATGTACTGGATGATCCTGACCCTGGGGCCGGTATTGATTGGTGCCAGCATCGCCATCTCCTCCTACATCTTCTCGCTGCGGCTGTTTGGCGCCGAGAGCCTGTTCGGTATCGGTTATCTGCTGCTGCGCGGCTTGCCGTTCCTCTTCTCGGTACTCACCTTCCTGCTGGTCTATACCGTGGTGCCCAACTGCAAGGTACGGCTGATCCACGCCTTTATCGGTGCGCTGGTGGCGGCCACCCTGTTTGAGCTGGCCAAGCGCGGTTTTGCCATCTACATCACCAACTTCCCCTCCTATCAGGCCATCTATGGCGCGCTGGCGACCATCCCTATCCTGTTTGTCTGGGTCTATTTGAGCTGGCTGGTAGTGCTGCTGGGTGCCGAGACCACGGCCTGTCTTGGTGAGTACGAGAAACCGGTGAGCGAGGAGCTGGGTTAGGCCATCGCCTTGGCCACCGGTTTATTGGTAGCATCGACGACCGCCCCTGCAATCGAGCAGGGGCGGTCGTTCTGTTTTGAGAGGAGAGGGATGTGATTGCACTGATTCAGCGGGTCTCCGAGGCCAGCGTGACTGTCGAGGGGGAGGTGACCGGCGCCATCGGTCAGGGGCTGCTGGTGCTGCTCGGGGTGGAGCAAGGGGATGATGAGGCCAAGGCCGACAAGCTGCTGCACAAGGTGAGCGGATATCGGGTGTTCAGTGACGAGAATGGCAAGATGAACCTCAATGTCGGTCAGATCGGCGGCAGCCTGGTGGTGGTCTCCCAGTTTACCCTGGCGGCTGACACCAAGAGCGGGATGCGACCCAGCTTCTCCTGTGGCGCTCACCCGAGCGAGGCCGAGCGGCTCTATGACTACTTCGTAGCAAAGGCCGCCGCCAGCGGCATCCCGACCGCAACCGGCCGCTTTGCCGCAGATATGAAGGTGGCGCTGGTCAACGACGGCCCGGTCACCTTCTGGCTACAGGTCTGAGGATGCCTGGTCCCGCGGTATGACGTGGACGATCACGTTGATGAGCCCCGCGACTGGATAGGGGGTAGCCGGGCCAATCCACTGTTCTATCAGTGTCAGGGCGTGGGTTAGCTCCAGTTCGGTGCGTGGTAACAGGTTGATGACCAGAGTGCCGCAGAGGCGGTGAGCCAGCGCCCGGTAGAGCCGCTCCTGAAACAGCAGCAGCGGGTTGCCATCCTGACTGAAAAGATCGAGCAGGATGAGATCGTACTGCTGTTCGCTTTGCTCCAGAAAGGCGAGGGCATCGGCCTGATGGAGTGCGGGAACCGCGTGTTGATCACTCTGTTGGTGCTGGAAAAACTGCTGATAAACGGTCAACACCTCTTCGTCGAGGTCAACGCACTCGTGGCGGGCCGAGGGCCAGCGCTGGCAGAGGTGGCGGGTGAGATCGCCGCCACCCAGCCCCAGCTCGAGGATCTGCCCAGCCTGGTCTGGCAGCAGGCAGGCGATGACCCGCTGATGGGGCAGACAGAGGGTGGCGGGGTCGGCGAGCGACATGGCGGATTGCACCACACCGTCTATCTCCAGCCAGCGATGGTGGCTATTTTCCTGTACCGTGAGGCGGCGCTGGGGTTTGACGCTGAGGTGCAACAAGTGATCGGCTTGGTACGCTTGCAGATTGAAGTCCATGAATTTGCACGGCAAGATGGTTTCCGACCAGTGTAACTCAAGGATCGATCTATGTACCGGGTGGTCACCCCACAGACAGCGGCCGAGCTGGATGCCTACTACCAATTGCGCTGGGAACTTCTGCGTAAACCCTTCAATCTGCCGGTTGGCTCCGAGCGGGACGAATACGACTCCGTTGCCATTCACCGACTGATGCTGGCACCCGACGGCACCCCCATTGCGGTGGGTCGCCTCTTTATCGGCGGCGACGAGGCGCAGATCCGCTTTATGGCGCTGCGTCCCGAATATCGCGGCCAGGGGCTGGGGGCCAAAATGGTGGAGGATCTCGAGCAGCTGGCCCGCAGCGAGAAGGTGAAACGGCTGGTGATGAACGCCCGTCAGGAGGCGGTGGAGTTCTATCGCAAGTGCGGCTTTCTCGAAGTGGGAGGCGGCCCCGTCTCCTTTGGCCGCATTCCCCATCGTCAGATGATCAAATCTCTGAGCCCGCTGCAGACCATCCAGTACCGCCCGGAGTGGTGTCAGGATCTCACCACCCGCTGGTCGCGCGGGGTGCCCATCAGCGAGAAGATGGGGATGCACATCAGCCACTACGATGGCCAGACCTTTCACCTCAAGGCCAATCTGGCGGCCAACATCAACGTGCATGGCAGCATGTTTGCCGGCAGTGTCTACAGCCAGTGCGTGCTGGCGGGCTGGGGGCTGATCTGGCTACAGCTCAAGGAGGAAGGACTGGTCGGTGAACCTGTGCTGGCCGAGAGCTCCATCAAATATCATGGCCCGGTCGATGAGGAGCCGGAGGCGCGGGTGGCCCGCGAGGGAATGCCCGCCGTACTGCAGCCGCTCAAACGGGGTGAGCCTGCCCGTTTCAGTCTCCAGATCAAGCTGTTCAGTGGCAACAAGCTGGCGGCAGAGTTCCTCGGTCACTACGTGGTGCAGCCGGTCAAGCGATCGGGCCATTAACGGCAGCGCGCTTCGCCACAAAACAAGGCCTCATTATGAGGCCTTGTTTGTTTTACCCTTGCTGGCTGTTGGTCGCCTGCTCGGCTTGGGCTTTTGGCGCAGGAGCAGGTCGCCAGAGCGGGGCGCTGTTGCCTTGCGGCGGGTAGCGCACCCCTACCTCCCAGCCGCAGGCGTCCTGTTTCGGCGGGAAGCTCCATGCCAGCGTGGGTGCCGTCAGCGGCCCGCGCCACTGGCCGAGTAGCTCGGCGCAGCGGTTACCGTTGAGGATGCCCAGATCAAGCTGCCACTGCTCGTTGACCAGATCGATCCCCCCTTGCAGCGCCAGCAGGTGGGTGATGGTGGAGGCACCAGCCTGCTCGATCTGCAGTTGTCCCTTGTCGATTTTGCCCTGCAGCTTGATGCGGTAGAAGGGGGTGTCACCCTCCTGCATCGCTTGCCACAGCTGATCCGGTGTCAGGATGGGCGGGGTCGCCCCCTTGAACCACTGATCCAGCAGCGGGTCTATCTTCACCTTGTCCCAGAACGGCTCGTCGGCATCGAGGGCAACGCTGCCCTGCAGGGTTTGCCGCCACTCGCCCGCCGCCTTGCCATGTTCGGCTTGCAGGTCGGCGCTCAGGTCTGCTTTGCCGGAGAAGGAGACGGGAGAGCCGAACATCTTGCCCCACTGTTCCAGATCGAGCTTGGTTGCCTTCAACTGCAGCGTGCTGCTTTGGCCCGGCTCGCGTCCCCACTGTCCGCTCATGCTGAGGCTACCCTCATCCGGCAGCGAACTGGCGAGCTTGCCCAGTTGCCAGGAGCTGGGGGTCAGCTCGCCATCCAGCTCGCCGTTGCGAGCGCTGAGGCCATCCCACACCAGCTCGAACCACTTGCTCTCGATGCGAGCGCGACCGAGCAGCGGACCGGGCTGGTTGCCGCGCAGGGAGAGATCGCTCAGATAGAGCTGCCAACCGGTCAGCGACAGGGGCAGGGTATCTTCGAAAGAGAGCACCTTGAGCTTGTCGAACGCCAGCTTGCGGATATCGACCTGCTGCGGGCGCCAGCTCTGCCAATCCTGCCACCACCCCTGTGGCAGGCTGATATCCATGCCGCTCAGCGCCAGGTCTTTCAGGGTTAGCTTCTGCTGCTGGGTATCGAGGGAGAGCTCGACACTGAACTCCCCTTCATAGGCCTTGCCCTGCAGCTCGGTATCGATCTGTTGGGGCGAGAAGGCGAGCTTGCCCTTGATCTCCTCCAGCTGGAACAGACCGCGCCCCATGTCGCCCAGGGTGCCGGTCAGATAGCCGCTCGGCTGGCTGCCCGCCTGCCAGTTGAAGGCGGTGAGCTGGCCGCTGAAGTTGTTGAAGGCGAGCTCCTGATGGATGTCGTTGAGGCTCACCTCGTCCAGCTGGCCGCGATCCAGCGATACGCGTTGTAGCGGGAAGCTGTGCTGTGCCAGATCCCCCAGCTCGACCCGCATGCCGCGTACTTTGAGATCGTGCAGCTCCAGGCTGCGAGCGGGCCAGTCGAGCACCATGCCTGTCTCGAGCAGGCCGTCGAACAGGTTGGTCACCAGCTTGTCGGTGCGCAGCACTTCCCCCTCCAGCCGTCCTTGCAGGTTGAGGCGGGCGAAGGTGAATTGCGGGGTCTCCAGCTGGCCGATATTGAGGCTCAGATTGGCCTGTGGCTGCCGTTTCGGGTCGATCAGCTCCCAGTCGCTCAGGGTGGCATTGAGACCGCGCAGGGTCAGTTCGCTGCTCTCCAGACTGAGCCGGTCGATGGTGCTGTCGCTGATGGTGAGGGAGTGTACCGGCAGACTTGGTAGCTGGTTGGGTAGCGGCAGCTTGATGGCGGGGCGGATCAGATCGAGATGGGCGATGCGCACGTCGCGGCTCAGCCAGTCGATGCTCTCGATCTCCAGATAGATCTTGTCGAGGGAGACCGCATCACCATAGCGCACCTGCTCCGCCAGCAGGGTGTAGGGGTGCAGCGGGTTGAACACCAGTCGCCCTATGGTGACCGGCACGCCGGTCTGCTGGCTGATCCAGCTGGCGATGGGGCCTTTGGCGCGCTCGGCGTCGAACAGACCGAGGGCAACCCAGACAAAAAGCAGCAGGAAGGCGAAGGTATAGAGCAGGCCGCGTAGCCAGGAATTCATGAGTGCTTTCCTCCTGTTTTTTGGGGGGGGTGTCAGGCGTTTGAGTTGTGATCTCGCAGGCCGAGCCAGCGACGGATCAGCGGTTCAACATGACTCGGGTGGCGGTCCATGAGGACATGTGCCCATCTTCTGCATCTACCTCGATCAGGCATTTGAATAGTGATCCCGTAAGCCAAGCCAGCGCCGTATCAAGGGTTCGACATGACTCGGATGCCTATCCATCAGGAAGCGCGCCATTTTCTGTACCTGCGGAATAAGCGGCTGATCCCGCACCAGATCGGCGATCTTGAGATCGGCCAGACCGGTCTGGCGGGTGCCGAGCAGTTCCCCGGGGCCGCGCAGCTCCAGATCGCGCTGGGCGATGAGGAAGCCATCGTTGGTCTCACGCAGCACCCCGAGCCGACTCTGTGCCGTCTTGGACAAGGGGGCATGATAGAGCAGCACGCAGTGAGAGGCTACCGCTCCGCGCCCGACCCGGCCGCGCAGTTGGTGCAACTGCGCCAGCCCCAGTCGTTCCGGGTTCTCGATGATCATCAGGCTGGCGTTGGGCACATCCACCCCCACCTCGATGACGGTGGTGGCGACCAGCAGTTGCAGTATGCCTGCCTTGAACTCCTCCATCACCCGCTGTTTCTCGACCGGGCGCATCCGGCCATGTACCAGCCCGATGTGCAGGCCGGGCAGCAGGTTCTGCAGCTCGGCGGCGGTATCCTCGGCGGCCTGACACTCCAGCACCTCCGACTCCTCGATCAGGGTGCAGACCCAGTAGGCCTGCTTGCCCTCGGTGCAGGCGAGCTTGACCCGCTCGATCACATCGCCACGGCGGCTGTCGGGCAGCGCGACTGTGGTGATGGGGGTTCGGCCCGGCGGCAGCTCGTCGATGACCGAGGTATCGAGGTCGGCATAGGCGGTCATCGCCAGGGTGCGGGGGATGGGGGTCGCGGTCATGATCAGCTGATGGGGATGGACCCCTTCCCGCTCCCCTTTCTCGCGCAGGGCGAGCCGCTGATGCACACCGAATCTGTGCTGTTCATCGATGATGACCAGCGCCAGACGCTGGAACACCACCTGCTCCTGAAAGATGGCGTGGGTGCCCACCACCATCTTGACGCTGCCATCGGCGATGGCGGCCAGTGACTCTTCCCGCGCCTTGCCTTTCTGTTTGCCAGCCAGCCAGCCGACCCCGATGCCGAGCGGCTCCAGCCACTTGGCGAAGTTGATGGCGTGCTGTTCGGCCAGCAGCTCGGTCGGTGCCATCAGCCCCACCTGACAGCCGTTGCCGATGGCTTGCAGGGCGGCCAGCGCCGCGACCAGCGTCTTGCCGGAACCCACATCCCCCTGCACCAGCCGCATCATGGGGTGGCTCTGTTGCAGATCCTTCCCTATTTCCGCCACTACCCGGCTCTGGGCACCGGTCGGCTTGAACGGCAGGGCACCGAGCAGCTGTTCGACCAGCGCGGGCGCCGGTTTAAGGGCGCGGGCCAGCTGGGTTTGTGCTTGAGCGCGCACCTTGAGTACCGAGAGGTTGTGAGCCAGCAGCTCCTCCAGTACCAGTCGCTGCTGGGCCGGATGCTGGCCGCTTTCCAGCAGCGGCAGTGCCACCGAGGGGGGCGGACGGTGCAGCAGCTTCAGGGCCGCGGCCAGTTCAATCTGATGGGGATAGAGTCCGGCGGGCAGCAGCTCCTCCACACCATAGAGGTCGAGCTGGGCCAACGCCTGATCGGTGAGGTTGCGCAGGGTGAGCTGGCGCAGCCCCTCGGTGGTCGGGTAGACGGGGGTGAGCGCCTCTTCGGTCTGGCCGGCCTGCTCTTCGCCGAGCAGCTTGTACTCGGGGTGGGCCATCTCCAGCCCGTATTTGCCGGGGCGCACTTCGCCAAAACAGCGGATCAGGCGGCCCGCCGCCAGACTGTTCTTCTGGGCGGCGGTGAAGTTGAAGAAGCGCAGGGTGAGAGTGCCGGTGCCGTCGCTGATGCGGCAGACCAGCATGCGGCGGCGTCCCATCACCAGCTGAGTGTCCTGGATTTCGCCCTCGACGGCACCATGCAGGCCGGGCGGCAGATCGCCGATGGGCCACACCTGGGTGCGGTCCTCGTAGCGCAGGGGGAGGTGGAACAGCAGATCCTGTACCGTGGCCAGCCCCAGCCGCTCGAGCTTCTCCTGCATCTTGCTGCCGACACCCTTGAGGCTATCGAGAGGAATTTTATCCAATTTCATCAATTAGATGCCCGAAAACACTGTAAATATGTCCAGATGATAGGGGTTGTTGATGGCTCGATGCAAGCCAAGTTGCAGCAGGTGCTGTGGGCGGGCAAGGGGACGCGAGGCTGAATGTTGGATACAACAAAGGCCTGCCCGTCAGGGGAGGCCTTTGCTTCATTGCCGCGGGGCAGGGGGGCCGGTCAGATGATCCGCTTGAGCAGCAGATGAGCCTTGACCCGGTGGATCCGTCCCAGCAGCTTGCGTACCTGTTCCGGGTAGTCGTGGATCTGCTCCACCTGGTCGAAGCGGCTGATGCGCTTGGTGTTGGCCAGGATGTTCTCCCGTTCCGCATTGAACTGGGGGCGCAGCAGATGACGGCGATCGTGCACCAGCAGACCATTCTCCAGATCCAGTGCCCAGGCGCGCGGGTTGAGGTTGTTGCCGGTGAGCAGGGCCCACTCGTCATCCACGAAGATCCCCTTGAGATGGTAGGAGTTGCGATCGCAGCACCAGAGCATCAGGTTGAGGCGGCCGTCGTCGATGTGACGCTGGTTGCGCTCGGCAAACTTGCGCAGGTTGGTCTCGTAGAGATAGGGCAGACCACCGATGGTGGAGAACTTCTCTTCCGGCGGGATGAAGAAGTCGTTGGCGGTCTTGTCGCCCACTACGATGGTCACCTTGCAACCGCGCTGCAGCAGATCCTCGATATCCTTGCTCAACTCCTTGGGCGGGTTGAAGTAAGGGGTGCAGATGAAGATCTCGCGCTCGGTGGAGCGCACCAGATTGCGGATCATCAGGTTGAGCTGGTTGTTGCGCTTGCCCAGACCTGCCATCGGGGTGATGGCCACCTCCTGCGTATTGACCGGCATGGTGCTGAAGCGGTACTGGCTCTGGCGCAGGCTCTGCTTGAAGCGGCGGATTGGCCCCTTCAGCTGCTTGGCGCTGGGCACGTCGCTGCGATCCAGCCTCTGTACCGCGTCGCTCTTCACGAACTGGTCATCCACATAGTTGACCATGCTGCGGGCCAGCTCGGGGCTGGTGATCTGGTGATAGCGGTCGAAGCGGTAGCGATCCTGCTGGTGCAGGTAGATGTCGTTGAGACTGGCACCGGAGTAGAGCACGGTATCATCGAAAATGAAGCCCTTGAGGTGCAACACGCCGAGCAGCTCGCGCCCCTTTACCGGTACGCCGTAGATTTCGATCTGGTGCTGGTGGTTGGCCGCCATCTCCTGATACATCAGGTGGTTGCCGCCCTGCTTGCCCTTGCCGATCAGGCCGCGCTGGGCGCGGTGGAAGTCGACGAACACCTTGATGTCGAGGGCCGGGTTGCGCTGCTTGGCGGCATAGAGGGCGGCGAGGATCTCCCGTCCGGCCTCGTCATCCTGCAGATAGAGCGCCACCAGATAGATGCGTCGGGTGGCACTGGCAATGAGCGCAAGAATGCGGCGTTTGAAATCCTGAGCGCTATAGAGCACTTCAAACTGATCCGCCGCAACGGCGATCTGGGGCAGGCGTGCCAGCAGTTGTCGATAATGGGCCGATGAATGCATAGAGAAACCTGAAATCACGGGGTTAAGCGTTCCACTCGGAGCGATGAATAGGCGATTCTAGCAATCTCACCCTCTCAGCCAAAGAAAGAATCGTCAGAAAGATGAAAAAGGCCTCACAAGTGAGGCCTTTTTTACAGCATTTGTGCTGATTAGAGGAAGCTGTAGATGATCATCGCCATCACGCCGCCGGTGGTGCCGATGATGGTCTCCATCACCGTCCAGGTCTGCAGGGTCTGCTTCTCGGAGAGGCCGAGGTAACGGTTGGCCAGCCAGAAACCGGAGTCGTTGACGTGGGAGAGGACGATGGAACCGCCACCGATGGCGATGGTGATGGCTGCCAGTTGGGCGCCATTCAGGCCGAGCGGCTCCAGCATCGGCAGTACCAAACCACAGGCAGTCAGCATGGCGACGGTGGCGGAGCCCTGAATCACCCGGACCGCGGCAGCCAGAATAAAGGCCAGTGCGACGATGGGCAGGCCAGTCTCAGCCAGCATGTTGCCGAGGGCGGCACCGACACCAGAATCCACCAGTACCTGCTTGAACACGCCACCGGCACCGGTCACCAGAATGATGACACCGGCTGGCTGGATGGCGCTGTTGCAGACGCTCATTACCTCGTCACGGGACATGCCGCGACGAATACCCAGCAGGTAGAAGGCAGCCAGACAGGCGACCATGATGGCGGTGAACGGGTGGCCGATGAACTCCAGCCAGCCGTGCAGGGTTGAGCCCGCCTCGACAAAGCGGCCAACGATGGTTTTGAGACCGATCATCAGCAGCGGCAGGCCGATCAGACCCATGGCCAGACCGAAGGAGGGCAGGGATTTGCCATCATCGTGGACACTGTTTTGGGCGTCGGCGGGCAGCGGCACATCAACGATCTTGCTGATGAAGTCACCGAACAGCGGGCCAGCCAGGATCAGGGCCGGTACGGCGGCGATCAGGCCGAACAGGATCATGTAGCCAAAGTCGGCACCCAGCTGGGAGGCGACCAGGATGGGACCCGGTGCGGGAATAAGGAACGCCTGACAGGTGGCGATACCCGCCAGCAGAGCGATACCAATCTTCACCACGCTGCCGCCGCCACGACGGACGATGGCGAAGGCGACGCCAATCAGCAGCACCACGGCCACGTCAAAGAAGAGCGGCAGGGCGCAGACAAAGCCGGTCAGCGACATGGCCCAGTTGGCGCGTTTGACACCGAACTTGCCGAGCAGGGTGTGGGCCACCCGATCGAGGGCGCCAGTCACTTCCATCACTTTGCCAAACATGGCGCCCAGTGCCACCACCACGGCGACGAAGCCGAGGGTGCCACCCATCCCTTTCTGGATGGTGTTGGCGATGTCGGCCGGGTTCATGCCAGCGGCAAGACCGGCCACCATGGAGACCAGGATCAGAGAGACAACGGCATGGAGCCGGGCCTTCATCACCAGGAAAAGCAGCAGCACGATCGAGCCAGCGGCCGTCATGATTAGAGAGATATCAGACATTGTTCTCTGTTCCTTTTCAGTTGTGCAGTGGCAATGCTGCAGGACTCGACACTAACCATAACGTTCTGATTTATTTGTATATATGGCTAGTCTGCAGCATCCGGCACAGGCCGTGGAGCGTTAGTTTCAGTCTGTGGCAGACTTCACATTTTTGATAGTTACCGGTAACATGTTACCGGTAACGTGCTAAATTAGAAGCCATTAACAGCTTGTTTTTTGAAAAGTGGGACAGAGGTCAAATTATGGCGGGTAAGTGCATTATCGTGATGGGTGTATGTGGTAGCGGTAAATCCAGCGTTGGCCTCAAGGTGGCAGAAGCGCTGCGCGCCAAGTTCATCGATGGTGATGATCTGCACCCCAGAGCCAACATTCAGAAGATGGCGGGTGGCAATCCGCTCAACGATGAGGATCGTGCCCCCTGGCTGGAGCGGATCCGCGATGCGGCTTATAGCCTCGAGCAAAAAAACGAAATCGGCGTCATCGTCTGCTCCGCTCTCAAAAAACAGTACCGCGACCAGATCCGTGAAGGTAACGAGTCGGTCAGCTTCATCTTCCTCGACGGCAGCCAGCCGCTGATCCTCGAGCGGATGCGTGCCCGCAAGGGCCACTTCATGCGCGAAAGCATGGTACAAAGTCAGTTCGATACCCTGGAGCGCCCGGATGGCGAAACCGGTGTATTCCACATCGATATCGACGGCACCTTCGAACAGGTGGTTGACCGCGCCGTCACAGCATTGGAGCAAGCCCAATGATCCATCAGGTTATTTCCAGCGTCACTGCCCGCATTCGCGAGCGCAGTGCCGCCCGTCGTCAGGCCTTTATGGCCCGCACCCAGCGTCAGGCCGAGCAGGGCAAGACCCGCGCCGCACTGGCTTGTGGCAACCTGGCCCACGCCGTTGCCGCCTGCAGCAGTGACGAGAAGGGGCGTATCCTCGACATGACCCGTGCCAACGTCGGCATCGTCACCGCCTACAACGACATGTTGAGTGCCCACCAGCCCTATCAGGGCTATCCGGATCAGATCAAAGCGGTGCTGGCCGAGCTGGGCCACAGTGCTCAGGTTGCCGGTGGCGTGCCCGCCATGTGTGACGGGGTGACCCAGGGTCAGCCGGGGATGGACATGTCCCTGTTCTCCCGCGACCTGATCGCCCAAGCGACTGCGCTGTCGCTCTCTCACAACACCTTCGACGCGACCCTGTTGCTCGGTATCTGCGACAAGATCGCCCCGGGCCAGATCATGGGTGCCCTCTCCCACGCGCACCTGCCGACTGCATTTGTGCCAGCTGGCCCGATGGCGAGCGGCATCAGCAACGACGAGAAGGTGAAGGTTCGCCAGAAGTACGCCGCCGGTGAAGTGGGTCGCGACGCCCTGCTGGAGATGGAGTGTGGCGCCTACCATGCAGCGGGCACCTGCACCTTCTACGGTACCGCCAACACCAACCAGCTGGTCTTTGAGGCCATGGGTCTGATGCTGCCGGGCTCCGCCTTCGTCCATCCGCACAGCGAACTGCGCCAGGCGCTGACCGCCGAGGCGGCTCGCCGTATCAGCGCCATGATCCCCGGCTCCCCTGCCTACCGTCCCCTGAGCGAAGTGCTGGACGAGCGCTCGCTGGTCAACGGTCTGGTGGCCCTGCTCGCTTCCGGCGGCAGCACCAACCACAGCATCCACATGGTGGCACTGGCCCGCGCCGCCGGTCTGGTGCTGACCTGGGATGACATCAGCGATCTCTCCGACGTGGTGCCGCTGTTGGTTCGCATGTACCCGAACGGCCCGGCCGACGTCAACGCCTTCGAACAGGCGGGCGGTGTGCCTGGTCTGATGCGCCGTCTGGCCGAAGAGGGGCTGATCCACATGGATGCCACCCCGGTCTTTGGCGAGATGCAGGATTACCTCAGTCGTCCGACTCTGGTCGATGGCCAGCTGGTATGGCAGCCGGTGGGCGAGAGCGGCGATGCGAGCGTGTTGTCACCTTCCGGCAGCGTGTTCAATGCGACCGGCGGCACCAAGCTGCTGGCAGGCAATCTGGGCCGCGCCGTGGTGAAGGTCTCCGCCGTCGCCCCCGAATATCGGGTAATTGAAGCGCCGGCACGGGTCTTCTCCTCCCAGCATGCGGTGGAGGCAGCCTACAAGGCAGGCACTCTCAATCAGGACGCCGTTATCGTGGTGCGCCACAATGGCCCGGCCGCCAACGGCATGCCGGAGCTGCACAAGCTGATGCCGATACTGGGTAACCTGCAGAAGGCGGGTCACAAGGTGGCACTGGTCACCGATGGTCGTCTCTCCGGTGCCTCCGGCAAGATCCCGGCCGCCATCCACGTCACCCCGGAAGCGCTGCACGGCGGGGCCATCGGCCTGCTTGCCGATGGCGATCTGCTGCGGGTGGATGCGGTGAGTGGTCGCCTCGACTGCCTGACCGATTTGAGTGGCCGCACCCAGGCCGAGATTGACCTCACTCTGGAACAAGAGGGGTGGGGCCGTGAACTGTTCAGCGTGATGCGTCGCGCGGTATCGAGCGCCGAGTGTGGCGCCACGATTTTTGACTAAGAGCCTTTGACTAAGGAAGAGCTATGCAGAACTGGAAAGTGACCCCGGCCGAGGTGTTTGCCGCCTCCCCGCTGGTACCCGTGATGGTTATCAACGAGCTGGATCAGGCCCTGCCGATGGCCAAGGCGCTGCTCGATGGCGGCATCTGTGTCTTCGAAATCACCCTGCGCACCCCGGTGGCGCTCGATGCCATCGCTCTCATCGCCAAGGCGATGCCGGATGCCATGGTCGGTGCCGGTACCGTGCTGAACTGCGCGCAGTTTGATGCAGCCGTCGCCGCCGGTGCCCGTTTCGTCATCTCCCCGGGGATGACCCCGGCCCTGCTGGCTCACGCCGCCAAGAGCACGGCGCCGCTGATCCCGGGCGTTGCCACTCCTTCCGAGGTGATGCAGGCGCTGGAAGCCGGTTACGACCATCTGAAATTCTTCCCGGCCGAAGCGAACGGCGGCACCAAGGCGCTCTCCGCCATTGCCGCCCCGCTGCCCCAGGTGAAGTTCTGCCCGACCGGCGGTATCAGCCCGAAAAACGTGGCCGACTATCTGGCACTCAAGTGCGTGGCCACCGTCGGCGGCTCCTGGATGCTGCCAGCAGATGCGGTCAAGAGCGGCAACTGGGAAGAGGTGACTCGCCTCTCCCGCGAAGCGGTTGAAATGGTTAAACGTTAATCGCAAGTCGTGCAGAACAATCAAACAGGCCACCCTCGGGTGGCCTGTTTTGTTATGGGGGAAAATGGGAAAGAAGGTGCTGAGTGGGTGGCCACCGGCGTCGCCGATCCCGGTTATAGCGCTTGCCGCCGCTCGGGAGGGGTTAGCTCAGGCTCTCCCCTTCATAAAGAGAGAAGCCCATATCCTTGCGGGTCTCTGGCAGGGGGTGACCGTTGAGCCGGGCCAGCAGCATGCTGGCCGCTTCGCGGCCGATCGCTTCCCGCGGGGTGACAATACTGGCCAGCTTGGGGGTCATGGCGTGGCCGATATCGAGGGCGTTGCTGCCAGCGATGGCGATCTGTTGCGGCACCGGGATCCACTTGGCCTGACACTGCAGCAGGGCGCCGACCGCCAGGTCATCGTTGGTGCAGAACAGGCCGTCGAGGTCGGGGTAGCGCACCAGCGCCTGTTCCAGCAGCTCGCCGCCGAGGGTAAAGGTGGAGGATTGTTCGGTCAGCAGGTGCTGGCCGGTCAGGCCAAAGTCGGCCATCGCCTGATAGTACCCCTCCATCCGCAACTGGGTGCGCACATCGAGCCGGGCCCCCAGATAGACCACCTTGCGTCGGCCCCGGCGCAGCATCTCTGATACCATGGCCCGGGCGGCGGCCTGGTGATCCATGCCGACCACCATGTCGATGGGGGTTTGCGGCAGATCCATGGTCTCTACCACCGGAATTCCGGCGGTGGCGATCATTTTGCGGGTGCGCTCGGTGTGGCGACTGTCAGAGAGGATCAGGCCATCCACGTTATAAGAGAGGAGTGAGGCGATCTGCTCCTCCTCCCGCTCCGGGCTGTAGCCATAGTGGGCAAGCAGGGTCTGGTAACCGGCTGGCCGGGTCACGGCCTCAATGCCATGCACTACCGCGGAGAAGACCTGATTGGAGAGGGATGGGATCAGGATGCCGATCGCCTTGCTGGTCGCATTGGAGAGAATATCCGGTGCCCGGTTGGGGATATAACCCAGCTCCTCTACCGCCATGGCAATCCGCGCCCGGGTGCCTTCGGCCACGCTCTGCGGGTCGCGCAGATAGCGGCTGACGGTCATCTTGGTGACGCCGGTCTGATCGGCGATATCTTGCAGGGTGGGGCGGCGTTTGCGGGTGGCGTGCATCGGGGTGTCCAGCATGGATGTTACCTGTAACATTACCGTTTTCAGCGGACAAAGTCAGCATACGAAACCGTATTCGAGGGAGTTTTCGATGATCAAAGGCAAGCAGTTCGAGGGAGTTCGTTTTGAACAGCAGGATGTGGAGGGGGAGCAGTTCTCGGGCTGTCGCTTTATCGACTGCAACTTCTCCTGGCTGGATCTCAGCGATAGCCGTTTCACGGATTGCAGCTTTTACGATCGGGAGAGTGAACGGGGCTGCCTGTTACAG
The DNA here is from genome assembly GCF_041929505.1 of Aeromonas sp. MdU4. NCBI lineage: Bacteria > Pseudomonadati > Pseudomonadota > Gammaproteobacteria > Aeromonadales > Aeromonadaceae > Aeromonas > Aeromonas sp. MdU4. The sequence goes on from NZ_JBHFMW010000007.1 coordinate 30,475, forward strand.
GGTTGCGACCTGCGTGAGGCCAGCTTTCTGCGCTGCGATCTCACCATGGCCGATTGCAGCCGCAGCCAGTGTCTGGGGCTGGAGTTGCGCGACTGTCAGGCGGTGGGCATCAACTTTGGCCACGCCAGTTTTGCCAACCAGATCACCGCCAAGAGCTACTTCTGCGAGGCGCATCTGACCGGCAACAACTTCAGCTACGCCAGCTTCGAAGGCTGCCTGCTGGAGAAGTGCGATCTGAGTGGCAACCGCTGGCAGGGGGCCAACCTGTTCGGTGCCTCGCTGGCGGGCTCCGATCTCAGTGGCTCCGAGTTTGGCCAGATCGATTGGAACAGCTTCAATCTGCAGGGGTGCGACCTGCGCCAGTGCGATCTGCCGGGGCTGGATCTGCGCCGGGTCAACCTGGATGGGGTGCAGATCAACGAAGATCAGCAGCAGACGCTGCTGGAGCAGATTGGTTTGATCGTCTTCCCCTGAGGAGGCTGAAAAATATGTAATTTTTCACCAAAGAGGGGCGGAGAGCGCTCTCTTTGAATGATAAAAGCCTGCGCAGGGCAGGCTTTGGACGGGGTGGGGCTTGGGTGGCATGTTACGAGCGTTTGCCCAGCCACTTGGTCGGGTTGATGGCTTCGCCCTGATAGCGGATCTCGAAGTAGAGACCGGGTCTGTCCTGGCCGCCACTGTCACCGACCAGCGCCACCGGTTCCCCCTGTTCCACATTCTGGCCCACCTGACGCAACAGCGACTGGTTGTGACCGTAGAGGCTCATGTAGCCCTTGCCGTGGTCGATCACCAGCAGCATACCAAAGCCGTCGAGCCAGTCGGCGTAGACCACCTGGCCGGGGGCGACCGCCTTGACCTGGGTTCCTTCGCTGGCGCCGATCAGGGTGCCCTTCCACTTAAGCTCGGCGGTACGCGCTGAACCGTAAGCGATCAGGATTGGGCCCTGTACCGGCCAGCGCAGGCTGCTATTGGTCTTGAGGCCGCTGTAGTGGCCCGCCGTGCTGATGCCGGACCCCCGCTCTGAGGTGCTGGCCGTCTCTTCGACAGGCTCCGGTTGTTTGACCGTTTTGTTTTGCTGGGCGGCGAGTCGCTGCTGTTCGGCACGGCGCTGTTCGGCCAGCTTGCGCTGACGCTCTTGCTCCGCTTTCAGCTTGGCCAGCCGTTCCCGCTCAGCCCGTTCGCGGCGCTCCTGTTCTTCCCGCTTGCGGCGCAACTCCTCCAGCCGGGCTTTCAGCGCTTTCTCTGCCTTGACCAGCTGGGTCAGCTTTTGTTCGTCATCTTCGACCGACTGCTGCAACTGGTTGCGCACCTTGGCCCGGCTCTGCTGACTGGCCAGCAGGGTTTGATGGTGCTCCTGCTGTTCGCCGAGCAGGGTTTGCAGCTTGCTCTCGGTCTCTTTGGTGGCTTGCTGGTTTTTCGCCAGCTTGTCGCGGGTGGCGCGCAGGGCTTCGATGGCTTCGATACGCGCCTTGTTGAGATAGTCGTAGTAGTCGAGCGAGCGGCTCAGTTTGGCTGGATCCTGCTGATTGAGCAGCAGTTTGAGGTAGTCATGGTTGCCCGCCTGAAAGGCGCTTTCCGCCTGTTTGGCCAGCAACTGTTTCTGATGTTTGGCTTGTTGCTCCAGCTCCAGCTTGTCTTTTTGCAGGTTGGCCAGCTTCTGCTGGTTCTGCTTGAGCTGCTGCTTGGTCTCATCGAGTTTGGCTGCGGCAGCCGAGATGGCTTGTTCGTCAGCCTTGAGCTGGGTATTGAGCTTGGCAAGCTCCTGCTTGCTGAGCTTGATGGTCTTTTGTTGCTCTTTGATCTGGGACTGCATGGTGCCCAGCTGCTGATTGGCGGCCAAAACCGGTTTGCTGGCGCCAAACGACAGGCAAAAAAACAGCGCGCCGGCCAACAGGCCGACGCGACTGGTTTTCTGTGAAATAACTTCGCATCCCCGCATGGGGAAGGATTATTTCAGAATCATCAGGGGCTTGCCACTCATTTCCGGCGGCACCGGCAGACCCATCAGGGTCAGCATGGTAGGGGCCAGATCGGACAGTTTGCCACCCTCGGCAACCTCGGCTTTGCGGCCGAAGTAGATGAGCGGAACCGGCAGATTGGTGTGGGCGGTGTGGGCCTGACCAGTCTCTTCGTCCATCATCTTCTCGGCGTTGCCGTGGTCGGCAGTGATCAGGCACTCGCCACCCACTTCGGCCAGCGCGTCGGTGACGCGACCGATGCAGTGGTCAACGGCTTCACAGGCTTTGACGGCGGCATCGAACACGCCGGTGTGACCAACCATGTCGCCATTCGGGTAGTTACAGATGATGACGTCGTACTTGCCGCTCTTGATGGCGGCAACCAGCTTGTCGGTCAGCTCTTCGGAGCTCATTTCCGGCTGCAGGTCGTAGGTGGCGACTTTCGGGCTGGCCACGATCTCGCGATCTTCGCCAGTGAAGCAGGACTCTTCGCCACCGTTGAAGAAGAAGGTGACGTGAGCGTACTTCTCGGTTTCGGAGATGCGCAGCTGGGTCTTGCCCTGCTTGGCCAGCCACTCACCCAGGGTGTTGACCAGAGCGGTCGGCGGGTAGGCACAGGCAGTTTTGATATCTGCCGCGTATTCGGTCAGCATCACGAAGTTCAGTTTTGGCTTTACTGCACGGGCAAAGCCGGTGAAGTCGGCATCAACGAAGGCGCGGGTGATCTCACGGGCACGGTCGGCACGGAAGTTCATGAAAATCAGCGCATCGCCGTCAACCATCGGAGCCGCTTCGCCGATGCGGGTGGCTTTGACGAACTCGTCGTTCTCGTCGCGGGCATAGGCGGCAGCCAGTGCTTCGGTGGCGCTCTCGGTGGTGAACTCGCCCTTGCCCTGAGTCATCAGGTCATAGGCTTGCTGGACGCGATCCCAGCGGTTGTCACGGTCCATCGCGTAGTAACGGCCGATCATGGAGGCGAAACGACCCTTGCCCAGCTTGGCGAACAGGGCGTCGAACAGCTCGATGGAGGATTGGGCGGAGCGCGGCGGTACGTCACGGCCATCCAGGAAGGCGTGCAGATAGATCTTCTCGGCACCACGCTTGGCTGCCATCTCGATCATGCCCATGATGTGCTCTTCGTGGCTGTGCACGCCACCCGGAGAGATCAGACCCATGATGTGAACGGCTTTGCCGTTGGTGACGGCAGCGTCAACAGCCTTGGCCAGCTCGACGTTCTGGAAGAAGTCACCGTCCTTGATCTCTTTGGAGATGCGGGTCAGCTCTTGATAGACGATGCGACCGGCGCCGATGTTGACGTGGCCCACTTCGGAGTTGCCCATCTGGCCATCCGGCAGACCGACATCCAGGCCGGAGCCGGAGATCAGGGTGCTGGTGTAGTCACGGGCCAGGCGATCGAGGTTGGGAGTCTTGGCGGCAGCGACGGCGTTGTGCTCTTGCTTGGTGCTGTAGCCCCAACCGTCCATGATGACCAGAACCAAAGGTTTCTTAGCTGTTGACATAAGACTATGTCCTCTCGGATTGGAAAAAATGCGGGAAATGAAACTAGCGTAATATTACTACATCTGCCGAAATAGTCACCTGATAGCCAAGGGGCGCTCCAGCGACCTTGCAAGCCACGCCCTTCCTGCCATGCCCGCTTTCCGTTGATGATGGGAGCCTGCTCGCGCTTTGCCGCCAAGATGGCTGATCTTATCAATACCCCCATGTATACTCGGGCCCTTGTCTTGGTCCCTGGATAGTAGAAGATGCAAGAGTATTTGGATTTTGCGACCCGTAACCCGCTGCTGACCGCAGCCTGGTTGGGTCTGGCTGGCACCCTGGTTTACACCACTGTGCGTGCCCGTTTGTCTCCGGTAAAAACCGTCAACAACCACACGGCAACCCTGCTGATCAACCGTGAGAATGCTACCGTGGTGGATATTCGCAGCCAGGAAGAGTTTGCCAAGGGCCATCTGGCCGGAGCCCAGCACCTGCCGCTCACCCAGATCCAGAGCAATAACCTGGGCCCGGTTGAAAAGCATAAAGATGCCCCCATCATAGTGGTGTGCGAGTCAGGAATGACTGCGGGCGGCGCGGGCCGTCAGCTGAGCAAGGCTGGCTTCAAGCAGGTATATGTGCTCGACGGTGGCATGGCCCAATGGCGTGCAGAGAATCTGCCGGTAACCAAAAAGCGCTGATTGATTTAAGGGCCCAAGCCCACTTATCCATATAACAAGGAATCAAACGAAATGGCTGACGAGATCAACAACCAGGAAGTACAACCGGAATTCCACATCCAGCGTGTCTACACCAAGGATGTCTCTTTCGAAGCGCCCAACACCCCGCACATCTTCCAGAAAGAGTGGCAGCCGGACGTCAAGCTGGATATGGATACCAAGACCAACATCCTGGCTGACAGCGTGTACGAGGTTGTTCTGACCCTGACCGTGACCTGCAAACTGGAAACCGAGACCGCCTTCCTGTGCGAAGTACAGCAAGCCGGTATCTTCACCATCGGTAACCTGCCGGAGCCGCAACTGGCCCACTGCCTGGCTGCCTTCTGCCCGAACATCCTGTTCCCGTATGCCCGCGAAGCCGTGGCCAACATGGTGAGCAAGGGTTCCTTCCCGCAGCTGAACCTGGCACCGGTCAACTTCGATGCCCTGTTTGCCCAGCATATGGCGCAAGCTCAGGCCCAGCAGGCGACTGCGGAAGCCTGATAATGGCTGACCAGATCGCTATCTCGGTCCTTGGGGCGGGGTCTTACGGCTCCGCCCTTGCCATTTCTCTGGCGCGCAACGGTCATCCGACCCTGCTGTGGGGTCACGATCCCGCCCATGTCGCCGAGTTGGAACAGGACCGCTGCAACAAGGCATTCTTGCCGGATGTCCCTTTTCCCGCCGATCTGCTGCTGACTGCGGATCTGCAACAGGCGGTGCAAACCGCCCCCGTGCTGTTGCTGGTTGTGCCGAGCCATGTATTTGGCGATGTGCTGACCCGGATCAAGCCTTTCCTGCGCCCCGATACCCGTATCGCCTGGGCGACCAAGGGGCTGGAACCGGACAGTGGCCGTCTGCTGCAAGATGTGGCCCGCGAGGTGCTGGGTGACGAGATGCCGCTGGCGGTGATCTCCGGCCCGACCTTCGCCAAAGAGCTGGCCGCCGGTATGCCGACTGCCATCTCGGTCGCGTCGACCCACGACGATTTCGCCGACGATCTCTCCCATCTGCTCCACTGTGGCCGCTCGTTCCGGGTCTATACCAATCCGGACTTCGTCGGTCTGCAACTGGGTGGTGCGGTGAAGAACGTCATCGCCATCGGTGCCGGTCTCTCCGATGGGCTGGGCTTTGGTGCCAACGCCAGAACCGCGCTCATCACCCGGGGTCTGGTCGAGATGCAGCGCCTCGGTGCCGCGCTTGGAGCCGATGCCAAAACCTTTATGGGGATGGCCGGGCTCGGAGATCTGGTGCTGACCTGTACCGATAACCAGTCGCGCAACCGTCGCTTCGGGCTGGCGCTTGGCGCCGGTAAAAATGTCGACACCGCCATGACCGAGATCGGTCAGGTGGTAGAGGGGTATCGCAACACCAAAGAGGTGCATCTGCTGGCGGCGCGCTGCGGTGTCGAGATGCCCATCTGCGAGCAGATCTTCAAGGTGCTCTACGAGGGGAAAAACCCGAAAGAGGCCGCCATCGCCCTGTTGTCGCGCGACAAGCGGGACGAGTAATCTGCCGATTGCCCATGCAAAAGGCCCCGCCAGCTGGCGGGGCCTTTTCTTTGCCGCAAAGGCAATAAATCAGTAGTAGGAGTGGTCGCCGCGCTGGTGCTCGGTGGCGTCTTTCACACCGTTGAGCTCGCCCGGGAATTTCTCCAGCAGCTGCTTCTCGATCCCCTCTTTCAGGGTGTAATCGACCATAGAGCAGCCGTTGCAACCGCCACCAAACTGCAGGATGGCGTAACCATCTTCGGTCAACTCGGTCAGGGTCACCTTGCCGCCGTGACCGGCCAGCATGGGGTTGACCTCGGAGATAAGGGCGTATTCGATGCGCTCGATCAGCGGGGCGTCGTCGGCCACTTTACGCATCTTGGCGTTCGGTGCCTTCAGGGTGAGCTGGGAGCCCATCTGATCGGTGACGAAGTCAATGGTGGCATCCACCAGGAAGGGGGCGCTCAGGGGATCGACCATGCAGTCGAAGCCGCTGAATGGCAGGTGCTGATCTTCCGGATCCACGGCATCGGGTGGGCAATACGATACGCCACACTCGGCATTCTGGGTTCCCGGATTGACCACAAACACCCGGATATTGGTGCCATCAGGCTGTTTTTCCAGAAGTTTACGGAAATGGGCCTGGGCGGCGTCGGAAATGCTGATCATCACTATCCTCATAAACCTGAGTGTACGACTAGGGTATTCATAATAACGCGGTTATGAATGCTTGGGTAGCGTGCCGATGGCTACTTGAGGTGCCTCTGCGTACGACAAATTGCCCACACTTCCACCTTTGTGATGCCGCTCTCATGGAGCAGACGGGTGAGCTGACCGGCGGTGGCGCCGGTGGTGACCACATCGTCCAGCAACGCGACATGATGGTATTGATGTGGCGCAATGTGAAAGGCACCACGCAGGTTGCGCCGTCGTTGACCGGCAGTCAGCTTGGTTTGCTGCGGGGTGGCTCTGATCCTGTTGATCAGCCGGGTATCGCAGGGGATGGCGGTTATCTTGCCAAGGGTTTGTGCAATCTCCTCCGCCTGATTGAAACCGCGCCACCACTGACGCCACCAGTGCAGGGGAACCGGAATGATGGCTTCCGGCGGATCGCTGCCATCCAGATGATCGGCCAGCAGGCGGGCTAGCAATGGCGCCAGCAGGATCTGGCCCGAATATTTGAGCCGGGGGATCAGCATGGGGTAGGGGGCTTGATAGTCGCCGATCACCTGCAGCCGCTGCCAAGGGGGCGGTCTGCGCTGGCAGCGACCACATAGCGGCACACACTCTTCCTGATATTCCGGCAGTGGTGCGGCGCAGAGTCGGCATCTGGGTTGTGACTGATGAAGTGCCTGCCGACACCAGCTACAGAGCAGAGGCTCGTTGTCGCAAGATTGATGGCAAAGCAGACAGCTGCCCTGCCAGTCGGCGTGGCTGCCGAGCAGCGGGCTTGCTTTAGCTAGCAGTCGCTTTAACATGCTGACCCCAAGAGCATGAACAGGGATCTTGAGTCTAGATGAGCATATCGGTAGAGCAGTTTGGCCAGGGGCCCGATCTGGTGCTGTTGCACGGATGGGGAATGAACGGCGCAGTGTGGCACGGCATCGTCCAGCAGCTGGCGGTACATTACCGGGTTCATCTGGTGGATCTGCCCGGCTTTGGCAACAGCCCGCTAACCGAGGGGGTCGACTATAACCTCCCATGGTTGGCGGAGCAGGTGGCCGCCATCTTGCCGGATAAGTGCCATCTGCTTGGCTGGTCCCTTGGTGGTCTGGTGGCAAGCCAGCTGGCACTAACCCATTCCGAGCGCCTGCACTCGCTGATCACAGTGGCCAGCTCCCCCTGTTTCATGGCGCGGGACGAGTGGCCAGGTATTTCCCCCAAGGTGTTGACCGGTTTCAACCAGATGCTGGCGGGGGATTTTCGCCAGACCATAGAGCGTTTTCTGGCGATCCAGGCGATGGGTAGCGAACATGCCCGGGATGACATCCGCCAATTGCGCCACTGGCTGGCCGATCGCCCGGCGCCCCAGTTTGCCGCGCTCGAGGCCGGGCTGACTTTGTTGGCCGATATTGACCTGCGTGAACCATTGCGGGGGCTGGCGCTGCCCTGGTTGCGGATCTATGGCCGACTGGATTCATTGGTTCCCAAGGCGGCCATTCCCCTGCTGGATGCTCTCTACCCTGCCAGCCGCAGCGTGACCCTCAACAAGGCCTCACACGCACCTTTTATCTCCCACCCTGACGAATTCATTGAAATCGTTAGAGATTTTGTTGGCTAAAAAACAGACAGCAAGCTTCATAAATCCTCTGGTGTGGCGGATAATTAAGCTGTGACCAGAGGAGTAATATCATGCGTATTGATTCTGCCTTCAACAGCGGGGTGCAGGGATTTCAGCGAGCCGAGCAGATTGCCGACAAGGCATCCAACCAGATCGCCCGTCTCAATACTCCCAGCAGGGATCAGGTGCAAGTGACCGATGAACTCGTCAATCTCAAGGTTGCCGAACAACAGGCGGGAGCTTCCTCCAAGGTGATGCAGACCGCCAGTGATATGATGGGAACCCTGATCGATATTCGGGTGTGACATGAACATCAATGTCAGTTTGCCCCCGCTTATCCCTACTCAGCTGCAACCCCAGGTGGAAGCGGCCAGGACGGATAATCGTCGGGCAGAGCTGATCCCGCAGGCCCGTCAGGGTCTACCTTCCAGTGCCGAGTCCGAGGTCGGCTCCCAGAAAGAGAAAGCCAAAGCCAGTCAGGCGGCTAACAGTAATCCTGCAAGTCAGAGTAGTCGTGAAGGTAGCCAGCCCTCGGTGCAAAATCCCCTTGATCACCGCTTTGTCGAGGCGACCGGTGAAGATGGGCAGCGCAAGCAGCAGGATCCCAAGCAGCAAGAGCAGCAACAAAGACACGAACAGCAGATTCAGGATCTGGCCGATCGGGATAAGGAGGTGCGAACTCACGAGCAGGCCCACCAATCGGTTGGCGGTGGCTATGCCGGTTCACCTACCTATCAATTTTCGGTTGGCCCGGATGGCAAGCAATACGCGACTGGCGGTTCCGTATCGATAGACACTTCTGAAGTTCCCGGTGATCCCACCGCCACCATCGCCAAGATGCAACAGATCCGCGCGGCGGCGCTGGCGCCTGCCGAGCCTTCAGCCCAGGATTTGAGCGTGGCCCGCAGTGCGGCGGCCCATGAGGCCAAGGCTCGCAAAGAGCTGATTGCCGAGCGCAGCAATAACACGACCGGGGTACTTGGCGCTTATATGGACAAGCGCAATCAGGTGATCGCCGGTCGCTACCAGCATGCAGTCAGTCCTGCTTCGACCCAGTCCCTCAGTTTGCATGTCTGAGCTGCTATAACCAAACTTTCGCCAGCACTGCTCGTTTTGCATCTAATCTGAAGATCAGTCACACCCTATTTCACAGGAGCTGTCATGCATTTCGACGAAGTCAAAGCGGAAGATTTCACCACCTTCTCCCGTGTGCCACCGCCCCACCTGCAGATGGAGCAATTTTTGATGCAGCTGGGAGGCGGGGGAACTGAAGGCACCAATTTCAAGAAAAAAGTGATGCTGGCGGCAGGCTGGAGCCATACCGGAGTCGTCTCGTATGGCAAATATCCACAAGAGGCCTGCAAGGCATTCAACCGGCTGCGTGAGGTACTGGCGGCCCATCAGGAGGCTGACGCCATTCTGAGCGCACTGGCCCAATAATCCTGAGATTTGCTTGTAAAAAAGCCCCTTGCGGGGCTTTTTGCATTCAGAGGACTTCTGGAAGGCTTCGTTACTTTTTCGCTTTGGAGAGGGCTGCCGCGAAGGCATTGCCCATCGCCCCCCCCATCGGGGCGCTTTGCCGCGGCTCATTTCTTGGCTTGGCGTTGCCAGTGCTGCTGTTGCGCGCTTCAGCTGGCTTGCGAGCAGGCTGCCCCGCTTTCTCGTCAAGGCGCATGGTCAGGCTGATCCGCTTGCGCGGTATATCTACTTCCAGCACTTTGACCCGCACAATATCGCCCGCCTTGACCACCTCGCGGGGGTCTTTGATGAAGCGGTCGGTGAGGGAGGAGATGTGCACCAGCCCATCTTGATGGACGCCGATGTCGACGAAGGCGCCGAAGTTGGTGACGTTGGTGACCACTCCTTCCAGCACCATCTCGGGTACCAGATCGCTTAACTTCTCCACCCCTTCCTTGAAGGTTGCGGTCTTGAACTCGGGGCGCGGGTCGCGGCCCGGCTTGTCCAGCTCGCCGATGATGTCGGTGACGGTGGGCACGCCAAACTGTTCATCGGTGTAGTCGGCCGGTTTCAGGCCGCGCAGCAGGCTGCTGTTGCCGAGCAGGCTATCTACTGTTTGTTCAAGCTTGGCGAGGATCCGCTCCACCACGGGATAGGACTCAGGGTGCACCGCCGAGCCGTCCAGCGGGTTATTGCCGCCACGAATGCGCAGGAAGCCGGCACACTGTTCGAAGGCTTTGGGGCCGAGTCGGCTTACTTTCAGCAACTGCTGACGGCTCTTGAAGGCGCCATTCTCATCCCGGTAGGCGACGATATTCTGGGCCAGCGTCTGGGAGAGGCCGGAAACCCGGTTGAGCAGGGCAACCGAGGCGGTATTCACATCGACACCGACCGCGTTGACGCAATCCTCGACCACGGCATCCAGTCGGCGGGCCAGCTGGCTCTGGCCGACATCATGCTGATACTGGCCCACGCCAATACTTTTTGGGTCAATTTTGACCAGCTCAGCCAGCGGGTCTTGCAGGCGGCGGGCGATGGAGACGGCACCACGGATGGATACGTCCAGATCCGGGAACTCCTGAGAGGCGAGCTCGGAGGCGGAGTAGACCGAGGCCCCGGCCTCGCTCACTACGATCTTCTGTGCCTTGGTTGTAGGGTAACGTTCGAACAGATCACTCACCAGGCGGTCGGTCTCCCGCGAGGCGGTGCCGTTGCCGATGCTGATAAGCTCGACCTTGTGTTTCTGGCACAGCTCGTTCAGGGTCTTGAGGCTCTGATCAATCTGGCGTTTCGGTTCGAACGGATAGATGGTGGCATGGTCGACCAGTTTGCCGGTGGCATCCACCACGGCCACCTTAACCCCGGTGCGGATGCCGGGGTCCAGCCCCATGGTGCAGCGCATGCCGGCCGGGGCTGCCATCAGCAGATCCTTGAGGTTCATGGCGAACACCTTGATCGCCTCGTCCTCTGCCGACTCGCGAATGCGCCCGATCAGCTCGGTCTCCATCTGCAGAGAGAGCTTGATCTTCCAGGTCCAGCTCACCACCCCTTGCAGCCACTTGCCGGCCGGACGGTTTTGCAGATTGAGCTTGAGGTGGTGGGCAATGATCCCTTCGCAGGGGCTGGCGCTTTCATCGTCACCGGTGACCAGCGCCAGGTTGAGGATCCCCTCGTTGCGGCCGCGCAACATGGCCAGCACCCGGTGGGAGGGGGCCTTGTGCAGTGGCTCGTCGTGCTCGAAGTAGTCCTTGAACTTGGCCCCTTCCTGCTCCTTGCCTGCTACCACGCGGGCGCGCAGGGTGGCGTTTTGCCACAGGTAGTCACGCAGCTTCTCCAGCAGGTCGGCCTGCTCGGCGAAGCGCTCCATCAGGATATAGCGGGCGCCATCAAGGGCTGCTTTGTTGTCGGCAATGCCCTGCTCGGCATTGAGGAAGGCGGCGGCAGCTTGCTCGGGATCCTGCATCGGATCGGTGAGCAACAGGTTGGCCAGTGGCTCCAGCCCCGCTTCGATCGCCATCTGCCCCTTGGTGCGGCGTTTGGGCTTGTAGGGGAGGTAGAGATCTTCCAGCCGGGTCTTGCTGTCGGCGTCGTTCAACTCGCGGGCCAGCTCGGGGGTCAGCTTGCCCTGCTCCTCGATGGAGCGCAGGATCACCTGGCGGCGATCCGCCAGTTCACGCAGGTAGCCGAGGCGACTCTCCAGAGTACGCAGCTGACTGTCGTCGAGACCGCCGGTCACCTCTTTGCGGTAACGGGCGATAAAGGGTACGGTCGAGCCTTCATCCAGCAGGCGCACCGCGGCCTGCACCTGTTCCGGGCGGGCATTCAGCTCACCGGCAATCTGATGTTCTATTACGTGGCTTTGCATCGAAGATCTCTTGGTCTGGTCCTGGTCAACGGATTGGCGCGGGGCGATGTCGCCATACAGGGGGTCTGTCCTGGCAGAACTCAAGGTTCTACCAAGCCACTGCCGCGCGGGCCGGTTGGCGCCACAAGGCGCCGAGAGTGAGCACTATATGGGGTCGGGCTGCGGGATGCCAGTCCCGACAGAGGGTGCCGTTTCCATCCCGAATCGGCGGCTCGGCTTGTAGGTCGCCCGCCAGCTGGGGAGTGTTTGGTAGCGTGACGGAGCTTTATTTGGGGTAGCTGATCTCGTTGATATACCAGCAGGCGTCGCCAACTGGCGTGCGGACGATGGCTTCGTCACCCACTTCTTTCTTGAGCAGGGCGCGGGCCATGGGGGAGTCGATGGAGATGTAATCCTTGCGCTCGAAGATCTCGTCATAGCCGACGATGCGAAAGCGCTTGGTCTCGCCCTCTTCGTTTTCCACTTCGACCCAGGCACCGAAGAACACCTTGCCCTCTTGCGACGGGGCATAGTCGACGATCCCCAGCTCTTCGAGGCATTTGCGCAGGTAGCGTACTCGCCGGTCGATCTCCCGCAGCCGTTTCTTGTTGTACTGATAGTCGGCATTTTCGCTGCGATCCCCCAGGCTGGCGGCCCATGCCACTTTTTTGGTGACTTCCGGGCGCTCTTGCCGCCACAGGAGATCGAGCTCTTCTTTCAGCTTGTTGTAGCCTTCGCGGGTGATCAGCTTTGTTTTCATGGTGATCCTGACCTGGTCAAAAAGAGGGGCATCGCTAACTGCCCGAGAATATTAGCTTTTGTCCTCCCGCTGTCGAGGGAAATTGTGGTGGCCTGGTCGAGCGGTCTGGGACATAAATAGCAATTGGCTGCAAGTGACACCCGTCACGCTATCGGTATGGGTAATAACCCGTAACATATTTATGCTTTGCTCTCGCTATCTCCACCCCTAGTATTGGTGGCAGATAAAGATTAAGAGGCAAAGCAATGAGTCAGCAGCAATACAAGGTTCTGGTCGTAGACGATGATCTGAAATTACGTTCCCTATTGGAGCGCTACCTTACCGAGCAAGGGTTTGTGGTGCGCGGGGTGGCCAATGGTGAACAGGCCGATCGCTTGCTGACTCGTGAAAACTTTAGCCTGATGGTGCTCGATTTGATGTTGCCGGGAGAGGATGGTCTCTCTATCTGCCGCCGTTTGCGGGAGGCGGGCAACCAGATCCCGGTGCTGATGCTCACCGCCAAGGGTGATGAGGTCGATCGTATCGTTGGACTCGAGATGGGGGCCGACGATTATCTGCCCAAGCCGTTCAACCCACGCGAGTTGCTGGCGCGGATCCGGGCCGTGTTGCGCCGCCATACGGTCGAGTTGCCGGGGGCGCCTTCTGCGGCGGAGAAGGTCGTCAGTTTCGGTGCCTTCCAGCTCAATCTGGCTACACGCGAGCTGAACCGGGACGGTGAGCCGATGGCGCTCACCAGTGGTGAGTTTGCAGTACTCAAGGTGCTGGTGAGCCACCCGCGCGAGCCGCTTTCTCGCGACAAGCTGATGAATCTGGCCCGGGGCCGCGAATACACCGCTACCGAGCGTAGTATCGACGTGCAGGTATCTCGCTTGCGCCGCCTGCTGGAGCAAGATCCTGCTCAACCTCGCTATCTGCAGACCGTGTGGGGACTGGGTTATGTGTTCGTACCGGACGGTGATGGGGCATGAAAAAAGTCGGTAGCATGTTCTCTCGCATGCTCTGGTTTCTGGCTGCCGTACTGGTGGTCTATCAAGCTGTCTCCTATGTCACCTTTTATAACTATCTGCTGGCGCCCACCGTCAAGCAGATCAGTCACTTGTTGGCAAATCAGGTCAAGCTGATCTTTCCACTCAATACCGAGCAACTGGCGCTGAGTGAAGATGCCGAAGCACTGGTTTATGTGACGACCGGAACAGACATCTACACCCAGAGCGAGGCGGTCCAGCACGGTTTCAATGATGCCAAGCCGTACCCTTATCTGGAAGAGAACATCAGTCGCGAATTGGGGGGGAAAGCCAAGGTACGGGTCGAAATCCAGGATCACTACATCATCTGGATCCAGCCGCCCCAAGCCAGCAAAATCTGGGTACGGATCCCGCTGACCGAGATTGAAGATGATGATATCGAGCCCCTCATTATCTATCTGAGTGTGCTGCTGGTGATCACCCTGTTTGCTGCCTGGCGTTTTGCCCGACAGCTGGTGCGGCCGCTGGAAGATCTCGAAGCCGGCGCCGTGGCGGTGGCCAAGGGGCATTTCCCGGAGGCGCTGGGGGAGTTGGGCTCACGGGAAGTGCGCAGGCTGACCCGCACCTTCAACCATATGTCGCACTCCATCAAGAGCCTGATCGAGGAGCGTAATCTGATGATGGCCGGGGTATCCCATGATTTGCGGACCCCCTTGACCAGGATCCGGCTAGCGACCGAGATGATGTCCTCCGGTGACGAGTATCTCAAGGAGAGCATCAACTCCGACATTGATGAGTCCAATGCCATCATCGATCAGTTCATCGACTATATTCGCCCGGATGAGGGTCAGGACCTGATGCCGATCGATTTGACCCAGCTGGTCCATGACACCTTGCTGATCTATTCGGAGCAGGGACTGGAGGTCGAACTGGCATTGCCACAAGATGCGGTGCGAGTCGCTTGCAATCCGGTCAGCATGCGGCGGGTATTAAACAACCTGGCAAGCAACTCGCTGCGCTATGGTGCGAGCCAGCTGTATGCCGAATTGAAAGATGATGGGCACTGGGTGCGCTTGCGTCTCTCCGATGATGGCCCCGGCATTCCCGAGCAGGACTATTCACGGGTGCTTAAGCCATTTACTCAGGGCAATGTGGCGCGAACCGTTGGCGGCAGTGGCTTGGGATTGGCGATTGTGGCCAAGATTGTTGCCCAGCACCACGGTACTATCCGGCTAGGCCGCTCGGAACTGGGCGGCTTGCTGGTTGAGATGCGGTTGCCGAAACATCAGCCGCAGGAGTGGCTGGATTGAGAGAAGGGCGTATCGGTGGATACGCCCTTCTGCATTATCAGACCACTTTCTCTGGAGTGGTGGCAGCAGCCTTGCGGTAGCGCTTGCCATATCTCAGCTGCTGGATCAGCAGGGCTGCCACGATCAATCCCAGCCCGATAGGCGTGGCTGGATGGATCGCTTCGCCAACCAGCAGATTGAGCAACACCAGCGAGGCAAATGGCGAGATGAAGATAAGGTTGCTGATGGGCGCCGTGTTGGTGGCATGGCGCATCGCCATCAGCCAGAGCACGAAGCCAAAACCCATCTCGATAATCCCGACGTAGATGGCGCCAAACCATCCTTGCCAAGCAGTCAGCTTGAAGTCGGCCAGCAGCCAGGTGGCGAGCACGATGAAGGGGAGGCTGATAATAAAACCGAGCAGCAGGCTGACGATGGGATCCCCCTGATTGCGGGTGTTTAGGATCCAGTAGCTGGCCCAGATGAGGGTCGAGAGCAGCACCAATGCGACCCCCAAGGGATTATCAAAGTGCAGACCGAAGACATCCCCCTTGGTGGCAATCACCAGCGCTCCGAAATAACCCAGCACAATTGCAACGCCATCGCGGCGACGCAGGGTCTGGCCGAGGAACGGCACAGAGAGCAGCGTGAGGGTGATGGCCCAGGTGTAGCTGAGGGTCTGTGCCTGCTGGGCTGGCAGCAGGTCATAGGCTTTGAACAGTAGCAGGTAATAGAGGAAGGGGTTCATCACCCCCAGCATCAGGTAATAGAACGGGCGGCTGCGCAGATAACTGCAGAGCAGTGGCAGCTTGCCCTGTTTGAGCACGATAGTCCCCAGCAGCAGGGTCGAGGTCAGCGCTGCAACCAGCAGCAGTTGCACCGGTGCAAAATAGGTGAGTGAAATCTTGAAGGCCGTAGCCACCGTGGACCAGAGGGCCACTGCGCAGAGTGCGTACTGGTAGGCTTTCTTTTGATCTTTGAGCATCGCTGTCGTGTCGCAAACGTGAAAAAAGCCAAAGTCTATCAGGCTGTCGACGAGTTTGTCGTGATGCCGGACATTCCTTGAGGCGATTCCTGTAACGGGGGGCTATGTCAGGTGTGGCAACAGAGATCCATCTGCCACATAAAATTGTGCACAATCTGTTCGCCCTCACTTGCGCAAATTGAAAAAATCCGTATAATCCCCTCCGCTTACCCATGAGGTAAGCCAGACGATATGTCTGCTGCTGAGTTTACTGCTTGCAGAGACCAGCCATACAGTCCTCCCGATATGGGAGGAAACGTGAAAAATCACACCTCTGGCGGGAGCAATCTCGGTCGGGCGGTGTTGATTTATGTTCTTTTATCTATTGGAGCTCTGTCAATGCAGAACCAAAGAATCCGTATCCGCCTGAAGGCTTTTGATCATCGCCTGATTGATCAATCCACTGCGGAAATCGTTGAAACTGCAAAGCGCACTGGCGCGCAGGTTCGCGGTCCTATTCCGCTGCCGACTCGCAAAGAGCGCTTCACCGTCCTGATCTCCCCGCACGTCAACAAAGATGCGCGTGATCAGTACGAGATCCGCACTCACAAGCGTCTGGTAGACATCGTTGAGCCGACTGACAAGACCGTAGACGCCCTGATGCGTCTGGATCTGGCAGCTGGTGTAGACGTCCAGATCAGCCTGGGTTAATTACGGAAAGAGGTTGATAACAATGACAATCGGTCTTGTAGGTCGCAAAGTGGGTATGACTCGCATCTTCACTGAAGATGGCGTTTCTATCCCGGTGACTGTTATCGAAGTTGAAGCTAACCGTGTAACTCAGGTCAAATCTGTAGAAACCGACGGCTACAACGCTATTCAGGTTACCACTGGCGCCAAAAAAGCCAGCCGTGTGACCAAGCCGGAAGCTGGCCACTTCGCCAAAGCTGGTGTAGAAGCCGGTCGCGGTCTGTGGGAATTCCGCCTGAACAACGGTGAGACTTTCACTGTTGGTAGCGAGCTGAAAGTAGATCTTCTCGCTGACGTTAAGCTGGTAGACGTTACCGGCACATCCAAAGGTAAGGGCTTTGCTGGTACTGTTAAGCGCCACAACTTCCGCACCCAGGATATGACCCACGGTAACTCCTTGTCTCACCGCGTTCCGGGTTCTATCGGTCAGAACCAGACTCCGGGTCGTGTATTCAAGGGCAAAAAGATGGCTGGTCACATGGGTGCTGAGCGTGTAACGACTCAGAACCTGGAACTGGTTCGTGTTGACGCTGAACGCAACCTGCTGCTCATCAAAGGTGCAGTACCGGGTGCAACCAACGGCAACGTGATCGTCAAACCTGCCGTCAAAGCGTAACGTCTGAGGAGATAGTAATGGAATTGGTAATGAAAGACGCCAAGAGCGCTCTTGAAGTTTCCGAGACTACCTTCGGGCGCGAATTCAACGAAGCTCTGGTTCACCAGGTCGTCGTTGCATATGCCGCAGGTGCCCGTCAGGGTACTCGTGCGCAGCTGACTCGCTCTGAAGTGTCTGGTGGCGGCAAAAAGCCGTGGCGTCAGAAGGGTACTGGTCGTGCCCGTGCTGGCTCCATCCGTTCGCCCATCTGGCGTTCCGGTGGTGTGACTTTTGCTGCTAAGCCGCAAGATCACAGCCAGAAAGTAAACAAGAAGATGTACCGCGGCGCTATCCGTAGCATTCTGTCCGAGCTGGTACGTCAAGAGCGCCTGATCGTTGTCGAGAAATTCGGCATCGAAGCGCCGAAGACCAAAGAACTGATCGCCAAGCTGAAAGAGATGGAACTGACTGACGTTCTGATCGTGACTGCTGAAGTCGATGAGAACCTGTTCCTGGCTGCTCGCAACCTGTACAAGGTCGACGTGCGTGATGTTGCCGGTATCGACCCGGTCAGCCTGATCGCCTTCGACAAGATTCTGATGACTGCTGACGCAGTTAAGCAAATCGAGGAGATGCTGGCATGATCCGCGAAGAACGTCTGTTGAAAGTTCTGAAGGCTCCGCACATCTCTGAAAAGAGCACCATGGTCGCAGAAAAGCAGAACACTATCGTGTTCAAAGTTGCTGTTGATGCCACCAAGGCGGAAGTCAAAGCTGCAGTTGCGAAACTGTTCGAGGTCGAAGTTGAGACCGTCCGTACCCTGAACATGAAGGGTAAGACCAAGCGCTCAGGTGCGCGTGTAGGCCGTCGTTCCGATTGGAAAAAGGCTTATGTGACCCTGAAAGCTGGTCAGGACATCGACTTCATGGGCGCAGCCGAGTAAGAGGAGTTCTCAAAAATGGCAATCGTTAAGTGCAAGCCTACTTCTCCGGGCCGCCGTCACGTCGTCAAGATCGTCAATCAAGAGCTGTACAAGGGTAAGCCCTTTGCCGCTCTGCTGGACAGCAAAAGCAAGTCCGGTGGTCGTAACAACAACGGCCGTATCACTACCCGTCATATCGGTGGTGGTCACAAGCAGCACTACCGTATCGTCGACTTCAAACGCGACAAAGACGGTATCCCGGCTAAAGTAGAGCGCCTGGAATACGATCCTAACCGTACCGCTAACATCGCTCTGGTGTTGTATGCAGACGGTGAGCGTCGTTACATCCTGGCTCCGAAAGGCCTGAAAGCTGGTGACGCGATCGCTTCTGGTGCTGATGCAGCCATCAAGGTAGGTAACTCCCTGCCGATGCGCAACATCCCGGTTGGTTCTACCGTTCACGCTGTAGAGATGAAGCCTGGTAAAGGTGCCCAGCTGGCTCGTTCCGCTGGTACTTTCATCCAGATCCTGGCTCGTGAAGGTAACTATGTAACTCTGCGTCTGCGTTCCGGCGAAGTACGTAAAGTTCTGGCCGAGTGCCGCGCTACCATCGGTGAAGTCGGTAACTCCGAGCACATGTTGCGTCAACTGGGTAAAGCCGGTGCAAACCGCTGGCGTGGTATTCGTCCGACCGTTCGCGGTATGGCGATGAACCCGGTTGATCACCCGCACGGTGGTGGTGAGGGTCGTAACAAGGGCATGCAGCCTGTGTCCCCATGGGGCCAGAAGGCTAAAGGCTTCAAGACCCGTAAGAACAAGCGTACCGACAAGTACATCGTACGTCGTCGTAACAAGTAATTGTTAACATAGAGGAATCACCATGCCACGTTCTCTCAAGAAGGGTCCATTTATTGACCTGCACTTGCTGAAGAAGGTAGAGAAAGCGGTGGAAAGCGGGGATAAAAAGCCGGTTAAAACCTGGTCCCGTCGTTCAATGATCATCCCGAACATGATCGGTTTGACCATCGCTGTCCATAATGGTCGTCAGCACGTTCCGGTTTTCGTTACCGAAGAAATGATCGGTCACAAACTGGGTGAATTCGCACCGACTCGTACTTATCGCGGCCATGCTGCTGATAAGAAGGCTAAGAAGCGCTAAGGGATAAATGATGGAAGCTATCGCTAAACACCGTTATGCCCGTACTTCTGCCCAGAAAGCTCGTCTGGTAGCCGATCAAGTACGTGGTCTGTCCGTAGACAAGGCTCTGAATATCCTGACCTTCAGCCCGAAAAAGGCTGCTGTGCTGGTTAAGAAAGTGCTGGAATCTGCCATTGCAAACGCTGAGCACAACGAAGGCGCCGACATCGACGCGCTGCGTGTTGCTACTATCATGGTCGACGAAGGTCCCTCCATGAAGCGCATCCGTCCGCGTGCCAAAGGTCGTGCGGATCGTATCCTCAAGCGTACCGCTCACATCACTGTAGTGGTATCCGACGCTAAGGCTGGGAGATAAGCAATGGGTCAGAAAGTACATCCTAATGGCATTCGCCTGGGTATTACCAAGCCTTGGAATTCTACCTGGTTCGCGAACACCAAAGACTTCGCTGACAACCTGTACAGCGATTTTCAAGTACGCCAGTTCCTGACCAAGGAACTGAAAAACGCGTCCTTGTCCAAGATCACCATTGAGCGTCCGGCCAAGAGCATCCGTGTGACCATTCACACCGCTCGTCCGGGTGTTGTAATCGGTAAGAAAGGCGAAGACGTTGAGAAACTGCGCAAAGCTGTAGCCGCTATTGCTGGCGTGCCTGCTCAGATCAACATTTCCGAAGTCCGCAAGCCGGAGCTGGATGGCAAACTTGTTGCCGACAGCATCACTTCCCAGCTGGAGCGTCGTGTAATGTTCCGTCGTGCTATGAAGCGCGCCGTACAGAACGCAATGCGCCTGGGTGCCAAGGGCATCAAAGTGGAAGTTTCCGGTCGTCTGGGCGGCGCTGAAATCGCGCGTACCGAATGGTACCGTGAAGGTCGTGTGCCGTTGCACACCCTGCGTGCCGACATCGACTACGCAACTTCTGAAGCCCACACCACTTACGGTGTGATCGGCGTTAAAGTTTGGATCTTCAAGGGCGAAGTTCTGGGCGGTCTGGCTGCTGTTAACGCTGCCGCTGCTCAAGAGCAAGCTCCTGCAAAGCCCAAGCGTGACAACAAGCGCCGCGCTGCTAAGTAAGGAGATTCGGTAAATGTTGCAACCTAAGCGTACTAAATTCCGCAAGACCCACAAGGGTCGTAACCGCGGTCTGGCCACCTCTGGTAACGAAGTATCCTTCGGTACCTTTGGCCTGAAGGCGACATCCCGTGGTCAACTGACTGCTCGTCAAATCGAAGCAGCCCGTCGTGCCATGACCCGTCACGTTAAGCGTCAAGGTAAGATCTGGATCCGTGTGTTCCCGGACAAGCCCATCACCGAAAAGCCCCTCGAAGTTCGTATGGGTAAAGGTAAGGGTAACGTGGAATACTGGGTTTGCCCGATCCAGCCTGGCAAGGTTCTGTACGAGATGGACGGTGTACCTGAGGCTCTGGCGCGTGAAGCGTTTGCCCTGGCCGCAGCTAAGCTGTCTGTTCAGACCACTTTCGTAATTAAGACGGTGATGTGATGAAAGCCCAAGATCTGCGTCAAAAGAGCGTCGAAGAACTGAACCAGGAGCTGCTGGGCCTGCTGCGTGAGCAATTCAACATGCGCATGCAAGCGTCCACCGGCCAGCTGGCTCAGACTCACACTCTGAAACAAGTGCGTCGTGACGTCGCACGTATCAAGACTGTACTGACTGAGAAGGCAGGTGCGTAATGACTGACAAGATCCGTACTCTGCAAGGTCGTGTAATCAGCGACAAGATGGACAAGTCCATCACTGTTGCTATCGAGCGCAAGGTAAAGCACCCGATCTACGGTAAGATCATCAAGCGTACTACCAAGCTGCACGTGCATGACGAGACCAACGAGTGTAAAGCAGGCGATCTCGTGGAAATCCGCGAATGCCGCCCGCTGTCCAAGACCAAGTCCTGGACCCTGGTTGCGATCTTAGAAAAGGCCTAATCGGTACTTTTTAGTCCAAACGGCCCCTTTCAGGGGCCGTTTGTTTTTTAGGCTACCTTTTCTAAAAATCCTGTGTTATAGTTTCGCGCCTTTTGAAGGCAGCCAGATCCCATCAGGGATAAGAAGTAAACAAAGCGGAGCACTAAGATGATCCAGATGCAAAGTATGCTGGGTGTTGCCGACAACTCCGGCGCTCGCAGTGTAATGTGTATTAAGGTTCTGGGTGGCTCGCACCGCCGTTACGCCGGCATCGGCGACATCATCAAGGTTTCCATCAAGGAAGCTATTCCTCGCGGTAAAGTGAAGAAAGGTGATGTGTATAACGCGGTGGTCGTACGCACCCGTAAAGGCGTTCGTCGTCCGGACGGCTCTGTCATCCGTTTCGACAACAATGCGGCTGTGTTGCTTAACAACAACCAACAGCCAATCGGTACTCGTATTTTTGGCCCGGTGACCCGTGAACTGCGTAATGAGAAGTTCATGAAGATTGTGTCCCTGGCACCCGAAGTACTGTAAGGAGTCGAACGATGGCAGCTAAAATCCGTCGCGAAGACGAAGTGATCGTACTTACCGGCAAAGACAAGGGCAAGCGTGGCAAAGTCACTCAAGTCCTGATTGCAAAAGGTAAGGTAATCGTTGAAGGCATCAACCAGGTGAAGAAACACCAGAAGCCGGTACCCGCACTGGGTCAGGCTGGCGGTATCGTCACCAAAGAAGCCCCCATCGATGTATCAAACGTAGCGCTGTTCAACTCTGCCACTGGCAAAGCTGACCGCGTTGGTTTCCGGATTGAAGACGGCAAAAAAGTCCGTTTCTTCAAATCCACCGGCGAACTTGTGAAGTAATTGGAGTTTAACGATGGCGAAACTGCATGATTACTACAAATCCGATGTAGTAAATGAACTGTCAAAGCAGTTCGGTTACAAGACTATCATGCAAGTCCCTCGGATCGAGAAAATCACCCTGAACATGGGTGTTGGTGAAGCGATCTCTGACAAGAAATTGCTGGAAAATGCTGCTGCCGATATGGCTGCCATTTCCGGTCAGAAGCCGCTGATCACCAAAGCTCGCAAATCTGTTGCGGGCTTCAAGATTCGTGAAGGCTACCCGATAGGTTGTAAAGTAACCCTGCGTGGCGAGCGTATGTGGGAGTTCCTGGAACGGCTGATCTGCATCTCCGTACCGCGTATCCGTGACTTCCGTGGCCTGAACGCTAAAGCGTTCGACGGTCGTGGTAACTACTCCATGGGCGTGCGTGAGCAGATCATCTTCCCGGAAATCGACTATGACAAAGTCGATCGCGTCCGTGGTTTGGATATCACCATCACCACTTCCGCGAATACCGATGAAGAAGGCCGTGCTCTGCTGGCTGCCTTTAACTTCCCATTCCGCAAGTAAGGTTAGGGTTATGGCTAAAACATCCATGAAAGCGCGCGAAGCAAAGCGTGCCAAGCTGGTAGCCAAGTACGCGACCAAGCGTGCCGAGCTGAAAGCTATCATCGTTGACATGAACGCTTCTGAAGAAGCGCGTTGGGATGCTGTACTGCAACTGCAACAGCTGCCCCGTGATTCCAGTCCGTCCCGCCAGCGTAACCGTTGCAATATTACTGGTCGTCCGCACGGTTTCCTGCGCAAGTTTGGCCTGTCTCGCATCAAGGTGCGTGAGCATGCCATGAAGGGCGAAATTCCGGGCCTGAAGAAGGCTTCTTGGTAACGAATCTCGGGAGTTAGACTTATGAGCATGCAAGATCCGATCGCGGATATGCTGACCCGCATCCGTAACGGTCAGGCGGCGAGCAAAGTTGCGGTTTCCATGCCTTCTTCCAAGCTGAAAGTGGCTATCGCCAAAGTGCTGAAAGAAGAAGGTTACATCGCTGGCTACTCCGTAGCTGGTGACGTGAAGCCGGAACTGGAAATTGAACTGAAATATTTCCAGGGCAAGCCAGTTGTAGAACTGATCCAACGCGTAAGCCGTCCAGGCCTGCGTATTTACAAGCGCACTACTGATCTGCCGAAAGTTATGGGCGGTCTCGGTGTTGCTATCGTGTCCACGTCTAAAGGTGTGATGACTGACCGTGCTGCTCGCAAAGCAAGCATGGGCGGTGAGATCATCTGCTACGTCGCTTAATAGGAGGTAGGAAATGTCTCGTGTTGCTAAGGCACCCGTCACTATTCCTGCTGGCGTAGAGGTGACTCTGAACGGCCAGGAACTGACCATCAAAGGTGGTAAAGGTTCTCTGGTTCGCTCTATTCACGCCGGTGTAGAAGTGACCAAAGAAGACAATGTACTCAAGTTCGCCCCGCGCGGCAGCATCGCTGGTGCTGACGCTCAGGCCGGTACTGCCCGTGCATTGGTCAACAACATGGTAATCGGTGTTACCCAAGGCTTCGAGCGCAAGCTGCAGCTGGTTGGTGTAGGTTATAAAGCCTCCATCAAGGGCAATGCTGTTGCGCTGGCTCTGGGCTTCTCTCACCCGGTAGAGCATGCGCTGCCGGCTGGTGTGACCGCTGAGTGCCCGACTGCTACAGAAATCGTTCTGCGTGGCGTCGACAAGCAGCTGGTTGGCCAAGTCGCCGCCGATATCCGTGCTTACCGCGCTCCGGAGCCCTACAAGGGCAAGGGTGTACGCTATGCCAACGAGCAAGTGCGTACTAAAGAAGCTAAGAAGAAGTAAGGTAACACTATGGACAAGAAAGCAGCTCGTCTCCGTCGTGCTACTCGTGCTCGGAAAAAGATGCAGGAACTGGGAGCCACCCGTCTGGTTGTTCACCGTACCCCGCGTCATATCTATGCGCAGGTTATTGCAGCCAACGGTTCCGAAGTTCTGGCCTCTGCTTCCACAGTAGAGAAAGCCATCAGTGAAGCTATCAAATACACCGGTAACGCAGATGCTGCTACCGCTGTAGGTAAAGCTATCGCTGAGCGTGCTATTGCCAAAGGCGTTCAGAACGTATCTTTCGATCGTTCCGGTTTCAAGTATCACGGTCGCATTGCTGCTCTGGCAGCTGCCGCACGTGACGCTGGTCTTCAGTTCTAAGCTAGGAGTCGAAGATGGCTAAAGTCGAATCTCAAGCCGGCGAACTGCAAGAAAAGCTCATTGCAGTAAACCGTGTTTCGAAAACTGTTAAAGGTGGTCGTATCATGTCCTTCACCGCGTTGACCGTGGTGGGTGATGGTAACGGCCGTGTAGGTTACGGTTACGGTAAAGCCCGTGAAGTTCCGGCTGCTATTCAAAAAGCAATGGAACAGGCTAAGCGTAACCTGAGCAAGGTTGAACTGAACAACGGCACTCTGCACCATCCGGTGCGTGGTGTTCACTCCGGTTCCACCGTGTTCATGAAGCCGGCCTCTCAAGGTACTGGTATCATTGCAGGCGGCGCTATGCGTGCCGTTCTGGAAGTTGCCGGTATCCACAACGTGCTGGCCAAGACCTACGGTTCCACCAACCCAATCAACGTTGTTCGCGCAACTGTAGACGCTCTGGTACAGGGTCAATCCCCGGCCCAGATCGCTGCCAAGCGTGGTCTGCGCGTTGAAGAAATTCTGGGGTAATGCGACATGGCTAACACTGTAAAAGTAACTCAAACTCGCAGCTCTATCGGCCGTCTGCCAAAGCACAAGGCGACTCTGCGTGGTCTGGGTCTGCGTCGCATTGGTCACACCGTTGAGCTGGAAGATACTCCTTGCGTACGCGGCATGATCAACCAGGTTTATTACATGGTTAAGGTGGAGGGCTAAGCATGCGTCTGAACACTCTGTCTCCGGCCGCTGGTTCCAAGCCTGAAAAACAACGTCGTGGTCGTGGTATCGGCTCCGGCCTGGGCAAGACTGGTGGTCGTGGTGTTAAAGGCCAAACCTCTCGTTCCGGTGGCGGCAAGGTCCGCAACGGTTTCGAAGGCGGCCAGATGCCTTTGAAAATCCGTCTGCCGAAGTTCGGTTTCTTCTCTCGCAAATCTTTGGTTTCTGCCGAAGTGCGTCTGAACGAAATCGCCATGGTAGAAGGTGATGTGGTCGATCTGAGCACTCTGAAGCAAGCCGGTGTTGTTACCAAGAACATCGTGTTCGCTAAAGTTGTTCTGTCTGGCAACATTGACCGTGCTGTGACCGTTCGTGGTCTGTCCGTCACCAAAGGTGCACGCGCAGCCATCGAGGCCGCTGGCGGTAAAATCGAGGAATAATCAGTACAATGGCTAAGAAACCAGGATTGGATGTTAAAGCACAGGGTGGTCTGAGTGAACTGAAGAGCCGTCTGCTCTTCGTTCTCGGGGCGATTATCGTTTTCCGTGCAGGCTCTTATGTGCCGATTCCTGGTATTGACGCCGCCGTACTGGCCGAGTTGTTCCAGCAACAGAAGGGCACCATCATTGAGATGTTCAACATGTTCAGTGGTGGTGCACTCTCGCGTGCTTCTATTCTTGCGTTGGGGATCATGCCGTACATTTCGGCGTCGATCATTATCCAGCTGCTGACAGTGGTTCACCCCGCTCTTGCTGAACTCAAGAAAGAAGGTGAATCCGGCCGTCGCAAGATTAGCCAATATACCCGTTGGGGCACGCTGGTTTTGGGAACTTTCCAGGCCATTGGTATTGCAACCGGTCTGCCGAATATGATGCATGGACTCGTGACTCATCCGGGTTTGGGCTTCTATTTCACAGCGGTTGTGAGTCTGGTCACCGGTACCATGTTCTTGATGTGGTTGGGTGAACAGATTACCGAGCGTGGGATTGGTAATGGTATCTCGTTGATTATTTTCACAGGTATCGTTGCTGGTCTGCCGCATGCCATTGGCGCTACGGCCGAACAGGCACGTCAAGGGGAATTGCACATCCTGCTGTTGTTGTTGCTGGGCTTGATTGTTTTCGCAGTGACTTACTTTGTGGTGTTCGTGGAGCGTGGTCAGCGTCGTATCGTCGTTAACTATGCCAAGCGTCAACAAGGCCGCCAGGTATTCGCCGCGCAAAGCACACACCTGCCGTTGAAAGTGAATATGGCTGGTGTGATTCCTGCGATTTTCGCATCCAGTATCATCCTCTTCCCGGGGACCATTACCTCTTGGTTTGGTCAGGGCGAGGGTAAAGTAGCTGATATCCTGCAACAGGTCTCTATGGTCCTGCAGCCGGGTCAACCGCTTTACGAGATGCTGTATGCAGCAGCCATTATCTTCTTCTGCTTCTTCTATACCGCGCTGGTGTTCAACCCCCGCGAGACAGCAGATAATCTGAAGAAGAGTGGAGCCTTTATCCCGGGGATTCGCCCGGGCGAGCAGACAGCACGTTACATCGATAAGGTTATGACTCGCCTGACATTGGCAGGTGCGCTCTATATAACCTTTATCTGTCTGGTACCCCAGTTCTTGATGACTGCCTGGAACGTACAGTTCTACTTCGGTGGCACTTCGCTGCTGATTATCGTGGTAGTTATCATGGACTTCATGGCTCAGGTACAAACCCATATGATGTCTCATCAATATGGCGACGTCCTGAGGAAGGCCAACCTGAAGGGCTACGGCCGCTAAAGGTCGGCGTAGTTACGGAGTTAAGCAATGAAAGTTCGTGCTTCCGTTAAGGCAATCTGCCGTAACTGCAAAATCATCAAGCGTCACGGTGTGGTGCGTGTGATTTGCAGCGAGCCAAAGCATAAACAGCGCCAAGGCTAATTTTTTACGGTTAGTACTTGCAACAAATAGTTGTGCTGGCTAATATAGCCAGCCAACTTTTGTTGTGTATTGGTTGACCGCCACGTATCCGCTCACGGGCTTTGTGGTGGTCGTAATCTACTATATGTAGGAGTGAATAGTGGCCCGTATCGCTGGCATTAACATTCCTGACCATAAGCATGCAGTCATCGCTTTGACTGCGATTTATGGCGTCGGTCGTACCCGCTCTAAGGCCATCTGTGCCGCAGCCGGTATCGCTGAGAATGTGAAAATTAAAGACCTGGACGAAGCTCAGATCGAGAGTCTGCGTGAACAAGTAGGTAAATTCACCGTTGAAGGTGACCTGCGTCGTCAGATTTCCATGAACATCAAGCGATTGATGGATCTGGGTTGCTACCGTGGTTTGCGTCACCGTCGTAGCCTGCCTGTTCGTGGTCAACGTACCAAGACCAACGCACGTACCCGTAAGGGTCCGCGCAAGGCTATCAAGAAGTAACGGGAAGGTAGAAAATGGCTAAAACTCCGACTCGTGCTCGCAAGCGCGTTAAAAAGCAAGTGAGCGACGGTATTGCGCACGTTCATGCATCTTTCAACAACACAATCGTGACCATTACTGACCGTCAGGGCAATGCTCTGTCATGGGCTACCTCTGGTGGTTCAGGTTTCCGTGGTTCCCGTAAGTCCACTCCGTTTGCTGCCCAGGTAGCTGCTGAGCGTGCTGGTGAGATCGCCAAAGAATACGGCGTGAAGAACCTGGAAGTCATGGTCAAAGGTCCGGGTCCCGGTCGTGAGTCTTCCATCCGCGCTCTGAACGCGGCTGGTTTCCGCATCACTAACATTACTGATGTGACTCCGATCCCGCACAACGGTTGTCGTCCTCCCAAGAAGCGCCGCGTATAACGCTGTAGCTACTTGGTCTAGGATTGTTGGAGAAAGAAGATGGCAAGATATATCGGTCCTAAGCTTAAGCTTAGCCGTCGTGAGGGCACCGACCTCTTCCTGAAGTCTGGTGTTCGTGCGATTGATTCTAAGTGCAAGATTGACACCGCCCCTGGTCAGCACGGTGCGCGTAAAGCGCGTCTGTCCGACTACGGTGTTCAGCTGCGCGAGAAACAAAAAGTTCGTCGTATCTACGGCGTATTGGAAAAACAGTTCCGCAACTACTACCGCGACGCTGCCCGTCAAAAGGGTAACACCGGTGAAAACCTGTTGCAGCTGCTGGAAGGTCGTTTGGACAACGTTGTTTACCGTATGGGCTTCGGCGCTACCCGTGCTGAATCTCGTCAGCTGGTGAGCCACAAGGCCATCATGGTAAACGGTCGCGTTGTGAACATTCCTTCTTTCCAGGTTTCCCCTGAGGACGTGATCTGCGTTCGTGAGAAGGCTAAGAAGCAAGCGCGTATCAAAGCTTCCCTGGAAGTTGCTGGTCAGCGTGAGAAGCCGACTTGGGTAGAGGTTGACGCCGCTAAAATGGAAGGTGCTTTCAAGCGTCTGCCAGAGCGTTCTGACCTGTCTGCCGACATTAACGAACAGCTGATCGTCGAGCTTTACTCCAAGTAAAGCTAGCTTCTAAAGAGAGGACACAATGCTGGGTTCTGTAACAGATTTTCTTAAACCGCGGCTAGTTGACATCGAGCAAGTTAGCCCGACTCATGCGAAAGTGACTCTTGAGCCACTTGAGCGTGGCTTTGGTCACACGCTGGGCAACGCCCTGCGTCGTATTTTGCTGTCATCTATGCCCGGTTGTGCAGTTACTGAAGTCGAAATTGACGGGGTACTGCATGAGTACAGCAGCAAAGAAGGTGTACAGGAAGACATTCTTGAAATCCTGCTCAACCTGAAAGGTATCGCTGTGAAGCTGGAAGGCAAGGACGAGGTAACTCTGTCCCTGACCAAGTCTGGAACAGGCCCCGTTACCGCTGGTGATATCACTCACGGTGATGAAGTCGAGATCGTAAACCCGGAGCACGTAATCTGCCACCTGACTGGCGCTAATGCTGAAATCAGCATGCGCCTGAAAGTTCAGCGCGGTCGTGGTTATGTGCCTGCTTCTGCTCGTGTTCACAACGATGACGAAGAGCGTCCGATTGGTCGCCTGCTGCTGGACTCCGCGTTCAGCCCCATCGTTCGTATTGCCTACAATGTTGAGGCAGCACGTGTGGAACAGCGTACCGACTTGGACAAGCTGGTCATCGACATGGAGACCAATGGTACCCTGGATCCTGAAGAAGCCATCCGTCGTTCTGCCACTATTCTGGCCGAGCAACTGGAAGCCTTCGTGGATCTGCGCGATGTCAGCGTGCCCGAGAAGAAAGAAGAGAAACCCGAGTTTGATCCGATTCTGCTACGTCCTGTCGATGATTTGGAGCTGACAGTTCGTTCTGCGAACTGTCTGAAGGCAGAAGCTATCCACTATATTGGTGATCTGGTACAGCGTACCGAAGTTGAGTTGCTTAAGACTCCTAACCTCGGTAAGAAGTCCCTGACTGAGATCAAGGACGTGTTGGCCTCCCGTGGTCTGTCTCTTGGCATGCGCCTTGAGAACTGGCCGCCCGCCAGCATCGCTGACGAGTAATCCAGATTACGGGTTTCACAGATTTAGTTAGAAGGATAAGGTCATGCGCCATCGTTTGAGTGGTCGTCAACTGAACCGGAACAGCAGCCATCGTCAGGCAATGTTCCGCAACATGGCCAGCTCCCTGGTTCGTCATGAGATCATCAAGACGACTCTGCCTAAGGCAAAAGAGCTGCGTCGTGTAGTTGAACCGCTGATCACCCTTGCCAAGACTGATAGCGTTGCTAATCGTCGCCTGGCATTTGCCCGTACTCGCGATAACGCGATCGTGGCTAAGCTGTTCAATGAACTGGGCCCGCGCTACCTGGAGCGCGCCGGCGGTTATACTCGCATTCTGAAATGCGGTTTCCGTGCAGGCGACAACGCCCCTATGGCTTATATTGAGCTGGTAGACCGCCCGGCCGCTGCTGAAGCAGCTGCTGAGTGATAAAGAAAAAGCCGGGCTTGTCCCGGCTTTTCTTTTAATGAATTCTTATACTGCCTCAACTGCCTCAACTGCCTTCTCTCATTATTCAACTCTTCTATATAGGAGCTAAGAGCCGTTCCGAACCTGGCGTAATACGGAATTGCTCACTTTACTTGCGTATCGTCGGCCTGCTCGATATCACACCACCGGTGTCGCGCAGGGGTCTACATATGCCTGTTTGCCCAATTGCGGGCGTTTTCCTTTGTAAGGTCTCAGTCGCAAGTCCATCTTGGCCTCCTTGTTTTCGGCCATTCTAGCAATCCGGAACCGGTTTTTGTGGATAAGTTTGTATAAAAGCTGTGGTTGGATATGAATAACTAAAAAAGTGCAGTTTTTTGCAATTTTATTGCCGATGAGGGGTTGCCAGAAAGATTCAACTCCCTATAATGCGCCTCCATCGACAGGGCAAGCGGCAACGCAAACAACCCGGTCGGTAACCTCGAAAAGCCTTTTAAAATAAGGCTTGACTCGAG
>NZ_JBHFMW010000069.1:0-853 GCF_041929505.1 Aeromonas sp. MdU4
AAAAAAAAAAGATCCGGCCATCCAGTAGCTCAACCCACATGCTGTTTTCATCGAACCGCACCAATTTAGGCTAAATATTCATGCCACTTCTCCGCAAAAAACGCTCTGTGCTCTGTTGCGATGACGATCACATCTCGCAACGCCCGTTCCCGGAAACCATCGTTTCTGTACAAGACCACCGCCGGTTCTAGCCAGATCATGACCTCACTCCCAGCCTTTGAAACGTGTACGTGTACGGGTTCCTGCGGATCTCCTTCGTTCGAGTAGAAGAAGAACCGATACCCGTTAATGCGAAGAATTACTGGCAATTTAATCTTCTCTCAGTGATTCAAAGGCTTGTTTGATATTTCTTGCTGGAATGGGCTCGTTGTCAAACACCATACGCTCTTCTTGGTAAGCTGCACCAACCTGCATTCGTCTAGCTTCGTTAAGCATTTGAGCCAGTCCTAGATCGGTTAATAACGCGCGCAATTTTCGCTCACTCACATCGCAAACAATGGCTATTTCTTCGATCAAGTTTTTCATGGTTTTGCCGTGTCGATATATTCAATAGGGCCAATTCGCTCACGTTCGATCACTGTGGTGAAGGCGATCCGAGCACCAGTGAACAAAAAGTTGGGGCTAATGAAATAACGCCCTTAGCGCATCGATTTAGCAATAATATGAGCCTGAACTACTTCAGCTAAGCCTCGCCAAAACGCGGCAGCACTAAGCCGCAATGGAGGTTCTTTACCATTGTGGTCAGCTATGAACTCCTCTAAAACCAACGCATCAAGATCGACTTCATCTTTGGACAAAGCCTTGTTTTGAACTGCCCAAACAAGAACGCTAAATGATTTTATTTTTTTTTTTT
>NZ_JBHFMW010000070.1:0-1604 GCF_041929505.1 Aeromonas sp. MdU4
CACGCCCTTGTTAGTCAGGTAGTCGGCCTGATAGGCGGTTTCGACGCCTTCAGCAATAACTACCAGGCCCAGCTTCATCCCCAGTTCAATTACGTTATCGGCGAGCAGTTGTGACAGCGTGTCCGACCCTATCTTGCTGACAAAGGTCAGGTCCAGTTTGATGATGTCGACCGGAAACTGTTTCAGATAAGCCAGACTCGCATGACCGGTACCAAAATCGTCCAGCGCAACCTGTATGCCCATGGCGCGTAACCGATTGAGCATGTCGAGCGTGCGGCTATCGTTGCGCAGCAACTCTCGCTCGGTTAGCTCCAGCGTCAATACCACCGTGCCCGGTAAAAAATGGTTAATAAAGAGTGCGCAGTTATCCAGTAATGTCGTTGAGTTAAAATGTGCAGCGCTGATATTCACCGCAACATGAAAAGGTGAGGGTAGCAGGGGCAGCACTGTCACCAGTGTAGGGATGACCTGGGTCATCATTTGGCTGGTCATTGGCACAATCAAACCTGACGTTTCTGCCTGAGGGATAAAACAGTCAGGGCCGAGTAACCCTGCTTGCGGGTGCTGCCAGCGCATCAATACCTCAATACCACAAGGTTGGCGGGTGCGGGCATCGATGACCGGTTGTACATATGGGATGAACTCGTTGGCATAGAGTCCGCGACGCAGCTCCTGGGCAGGGGTATTGGGGCGTCTCAACCACCACAGAGTTAGCGAACCAGCGCCTAGTGAGCAGAGCAGTAATGGCAGTAAGGTGCGCCAATGACCTTGCAGCCAGTTTGCCAAGGGGGCGGTCGCTCTGGGATATCCGACAGTAATAGAAAAGGGGTAACGCTTTGATGCGCGGGTCTGTTTTGCGGCTAACGCGACGTCAGGCTCGGTGTTGTGATGGCGCCCTGCCTCATCAAGCCAGTGTGAGCCCACTCGTAACCAGCTGCGCTGTGCGTCATCCGAGGTGTCAGTCAGCACCTTGGCCAGGTGGGTGCTGTCAATGCTGATGATGACTGCCCCATTGGTGACAGGCATGCGCAGCGATAGTACTGGATGGTCAGGCCACCAGGATGACCCGGGTAACAGTGCGATTTTACCGGCAAAAAAAGCGTCTTTTGGGGCGCGCTGTTGTACCTCACCCAACAGCGAGCTGCAGTACACGACATCATCGCGCCCGACGAGTTTGATGGTGCGTACAAATGCAGCCTTGGTGGCTTCGTGGTGCAATACCGATAATGCGGCCTGGCATGGTTGACCAACCCTGTCGGCGACTTTGCAATTAACGCGTTCCGCATCTGTCAATATCTGCTCGATATGTCGCAAGGCCTCACGCGTGGCGGTGAGTGCTTGTTTTTTCTGGTCGCGCTGTTCGGTCAGGTAGAGCAACGCTCCCCCCAGCAGCAATGGCAAAATGCAGCCCAACCAGGCTAATGGCCAGTGCCAGCGGGACATCGGGGGGAGGGGGCGCGGAAATGGCATTATACTCATCCTTTATCTCGTTAATAGCAAGGTCATTTCTCCACCTTGGTACATTGCCAATAAGTGTCCGCCCCTCTGCCATGGTTTAACTCTTGCACATTGCTGCCTAATACGAGTTGCCGCAAATGATAGCG
>NZ_JBHFMW010000070.1:1672-1944 GCF_041929505.1 Aeromonas sp. MdU4
CCGCAAATGATAGCGAGCCTTATATATCGATATGTTAATTGTCGCGCTGACATCGGCCGTGGTGGCAGGACTTGGCTGTGCCGCGAGAAAAGCCAATATATCGAGCTCAGTTTGCAGTGCCTGTTGACGTTTTTTCATGTGACCTCCTGATGGTGGGAAATATTCCACACATAGTGACCATGGCCTGTTATTACCGGGCGGATATTCGGTGGCTATTAATTTTATGGCGTAGTTCTTTGCCCAGGCCAATATAAAGATGTTTGGGGGGGGGG
>NZ_JBHFMW010000071.1:0-666 GCF_041929505.1 Aeromonas sp. MdU4
CCAGGCCAATATAAAGAAGTTTGGGGGGGGGGGCACCGAAATAATACCCTCCCTCCCTCCCTCCCTCCCTCCGTCTTGGTTTGGGTTGCCAACATGCTTTGTAATAAAAATTAACAATGCCGTTTAATATTATCAGGTTCTGTTTTATCTCCTCTGAAGTTAGCGTTCGCTAGTGCCGCATAGCCTTTCCCGCTCTCTGTGATGCTTGGGTTCCGCACCATGTATGTGCTTATTAAATCTGTTTGTGATGCATCTATGCAATGATTTTTTTGCCATGGCCGCTATTGTTAATAACATCACTTTGTATCGATATTATTTTTATCGCAGTTTTTAAAATAAATCTAAATAACGATTAACTCTGTGGGTGGTGGCTTTGGCGATCTATTAAACCAATAAGGATATCGCAATATAGTTTTTTGTGTCGTAAGTTTTAAATTCGGTGGGGTTAAACGTCGCAAATGGATGTTGTTATTGGTTAAAAAGATCGTGGGTTTGTTGTTGGGTGGGGTTAAGCACTTGCGCAATGTGCGTTGGTGAGGCGTAGTTGAGTGTCGCAGCGCACAGCGTATAACTCAGGATGGGAAACTCTAAATAGTTGTTCCGAATAGCAGAACTACGGAGAAAGGGAACTCAGTCCAGTTTGTGCGATCTCATTAGTCGCCAAAC
>NZ_JBHFMW010000072.1:0-5506 GCF_041929505.1 Aeromonas sp. MdU4
AATGCGGCGATTGAAGCCGCACGAGCAGGCGATCAGGGGCGTGGTTTTGCGGTGGTGGCTGACGAAGTACGCAGCCTCGCCATTCGTACCCAGAAATCGACTCAGGAGATCGCCGGCATCATCAGCTCGCTGCAGAAGCAGACCGGCAGCATCGTAGAGGTGATGGCGACTTGTCGCGAGCAGGGTAACCGCAGCTCGGATCAGGCCAGCACCGCAGGGGAGTTGCTGGGGCAAATTACCCAGGATGTCACCCACATCATGGACATGAGCACCCAGATTGCGGCGGCTATCGAGCAGCAGAGTCTGGTGGCGAACGAGGTCAATCGCAACGTCAACAACATCCGCGACATTGCCCAGGAGTCGAGCGTCATGGCCGAGGAGAATGCCAGATCCAGCCAGGGTCTTAATGAACAGGCACAGCTTCTGAACAAGGCGGTGGCGAAATACCGGGTTTAGTGACTGGCATGGCATCCTTGCGAGGTTTTTGCAGCAGAGTGGCAATCATTTGATCGTAATGGCTGTTATTGAGGGAATTCGCTCATATAATCGCCGCCACTATGATGATTCGGAAGGATTCGATGGCAAAGTTGCTGGTGGCCGTATTCGGGCTGCTCTGTTCCTGTCTGGCGTTGGCAGGGTCGGCACCCCAGGCTACCCCACTCAAGCCCGGCATGGAGCCGTTACTCAGCTGGTTCGACGGAGCGTTTTCTAGCAGGGAGCAGGCCGGTTACGATAGCCGTTTTACCAGTGCCGAGCTGCGTCTGATGGAGATCTGGCATGGCTATCAGGGGTATCGCTGGGTCTATGCCGAGCAGTATCTGACCTTGCGTGCCATCCGTCCCTTCCGTCAGCGCATCTATCGTTTTTCTCCTGTTTCAGATGGTCGCATCCTGATGGCTGAGTTGACCATGCCCAGAGCGACCGACTTTGCCGGAGCTTGGCACGACCCCGCCCTGCTCGACAGTTTGACACCGCAACAACTTTCTTTGCGCCAGGGGTGCGAGATCTGGCTGAAGCGTACTGCCTCTGGTGAGTATGCCGGCCACTCTCGTGTTGGTCATTGTTCCACCGACTTTGGCGGTGCCACCACCCTGGTGCAACATATCTGGATTGGTCCCGACAGCGTCAGATTTCTGGATCGGGCGTATGATAACGAAGGGACGTCGCGTTGGGGCAGTCCGGGTGAAGGCTATGTCTATCTGCGCCGTTCCAAGGGGTTTGGCCAGTAAGCCGTGTTGTGGTTGAAGAGGGAAAAAAGGACAATAAAAAAGGCGCCCATCGGGCGCCTTTTTCAGAATTCTTCAGAAGTAAAATTACTTCTTGGTGGTCATCGCACCGAAACGCTTGTTGAACTTGTCTACGCGGCCGCCGCTAGAAACTTCTTTCTGCTTGCCGGTGTAGAACGGGTGGCACTCGGAGCACACGTCCAGGTTCAGATCTTTACCGATGGTAGAGAAAGTGTTGATGACGTTACCGCAAGAGCACTTGGCGGTGATGGCTACGTAGTCAGGATGGATACCAGCTTTCATGGACAACCTCAATTAATAGGCCGTGTCGCCATCCGATCTCTTGTCGGACACCACACGATTGTTGAACACAGTTTCAAAGGCTGCGAATAATATAGGAAATGCCTGAGATCAGGCAAGTGGCTTCGCAGAAAAAATAGGCAACCCCTGGTGAATTCTTCCCAAACGCTGGATCTGGTTCGTGTCGCTGTCCCGGTACCGTTACGCCGTCACTTCGACTATCTCTCTCCTCTGCCGTTACCTGCTCCCGGTTGTCGGGTCGAGATCCCTTTCGGCCCGCAGACTCTGGTCGGGCTGGTGGTGGATCACCCGGACGAGAGTCAGGTGCCGCGTAACAAGCTCAAACCCATCAAGCGCGTGCTCGACGCGACGCCTGTGCTGGGCGCCGACATTCTGGCGCTGATGAACTGGAGCGCCAGCTACTACCAGCATCCGCTGGGGGAAGTGTTGCCGCACGCCCTGCCGGTGCTGGTGCGCAAGGGAGAGCCTGCTGCTTATCGCGAGCTGGAGTTCTGGTTTGCCACCGAGGCGGGCATGGCGGTCGATCTCAACGAGCTCAAGCGTGCTGTCAAGCAGCAGCAGGCCCTTGCCTTGCTGCGCAAGGGGCCGCAGACCCCCTCCGCCCTCAAGCAGGAGGAGATCCAGAGCGCAGCCCTCACAGCGCTGGAGAAGAAGGGATTGCTGGAGAAGCGCTCGCTGGAGCCGAGCCACGATGGCGACTGGGCTACCCGCTTTGAACCGGGGGAGGGGCTGCGCCTCAACGGCGAGCAGGCGCTGGCCGTTTCTGCCGTTACCAGCCAGAGCGACAAGTTCGGTGCCTTCCTGCTGGACGGCATTACCGGCTCCGGCAAAACCGAGGTGTACCTGAGCATCCTCGAGCCCCTGCTCAAGGCGGGCAAGCAGGCGCTGGTGATGGTGCCGGAGATAGGCCTTACCCCGCAGACCATCAACCGCTTCCGCCGCCGCTTCAACGTGCCTGTGGTGGCGATGAACTCCGCCATGAACGACCGGGAGCGGCTCGATGCCTGGCTCGCCTGCCGCGATGGCGGTGCAGCCATCCTGATCGGCACCCGCTCCGCGGTGTTCACCCCCTTTCACAACCTCGGCATCATCATCATCGACGAGGAGCACGACGGTTCCTTCAAGCAGCAGGACGGTTTTCGCTACCACGCGCGGGATCTGGCGGTGATGCGGGCCCATCGTGCCGGTATCCCCATTTTGCTTGGCTCGGCTACCCCGTCGCTGGAGACATTGCACAACGCCCGTACTGGCAAGTATCACCACCTCACTCTGACTCGCCGCGCAGGCAATGCCCAGACTGCCCGTCAGGTGATCCTCGATATCAAGAACGTGCGCTTGCAGGCTGGACTCTCCCCCCAGCTGGAGCAACTGATGGCGGAGCATCTGGCGGCGGGCAATCAGGTGATGCTGTTCCTCAACCGCCGCGGCTATGCCCCGGCTCTGATTTGCCACCAGTGCGGCTGGAACGCCGCCTGCGAGCGCTGCGACGCCTGGTACACCTGGCATCAGGCCGGACGACGGCTGCACTGCCACCACTGTGACAGCGTGCGCCCGCTGCCCCACCTCTGCCCGGAGTGTGGCAGCAACGAGCTGATCGGATCGGGAGTGGGCACAGAACAGCTGGAACAGCTGCTTACCACTGTGTTCCCGCAATATCCGGTAGTGCGCATCGATCGGGACAACACCCGCCGCAAGGGGGAGCTGGAGACCCATCTCGGTGACATCAAGGCGGGCAAGTACAAGATCCTGATCGGCACCCAGATGCTGGCCAAGGGCCACCACTTCCCGGATGTGACGTTGGTGGGGCTGCTGGATGTGGATGGCGCGCTATTCAGCGCTGATTTTCGCGCTGCCGAGAAGCTGGCTCAGCTCTACACCCAGGTGGCGGGCCGTGCCGGTCGTGCCAGCAAACCCGGGCTGGTGGTGCTGCAGAGCCACCATCCGGAACATGCCCTGCTGCAGGATCTGACCCAGAACGGCTACGGCCACTTCGCCGACACGGCGCTGAAAGAGCGTCGCCTGCTGGGACTGCCGCCGTTCAGCTATCAGGGGCTGTTTCGGGCCGAGGCCAACGGCCGTGACGAGGTGCAGCTGTTCCTCAGCCGCCTCGCCGATACCCTGCGCAGCGCCTGTTATCCCCATGTTCAAGTGCTGGGGCCCATCAGCGGCTTTATGGAGCGCAAGGCGGGCAAGTTCCGCATGCAGTTGCTGGTGCAAGGGCCGAACCGGGCGCCGCTGGCCCAGCTGCTGGATTGGGTGGTGAAGGAGCTGGAGGGGTGGCCCGAGACCAAAAAGGTGCGCTGGAGTCTGGATATCGATCCCACCGAGTTAAGTTGACTCAGGTGCTATCCGTTTAGCTTGAACCGGTCGCTGGCAGGTAATGTCAGCGACCGTTTTTGTACTACTGCTTCAATGTTCAGACCCGCAGGTCGATCTGCTGCACCCAGCCTCCCTTGCCCTGTTCGGTCACATAGAGGCCGGATTGGCGCAGTACTCCCTGATTGCCGTTTTCCCCCAGATGGTTGAAGGGGGTGTCGAGGGGATGGAGCAGAATGGCGCCGATCCCCAGCTCCACCAGGGCGATGGGGGAGTGCTCCGGCTGCCAGAACTGCAGTGCCGAGAACTGGCTGTCCCGCTCGTCCAGCACCCCGTTGCCATCCTCATCCAGGGTCGCCAGCTCACCAAAGCCGTTGCCGGAACGGGCCCCAAACAGCTCGCCGCCGTCATCTATGGTGCCGTTGCCGTTGCGATCCAGCGCCACAAAGCCGCTCCCCTCGCCGAGGCCGGGCAGGCTGTCCTCTTTGCCATCTTGATCGATGTCGAACTTGACCCGGGCGTCGGTCAGGCCGGCGATCTTGCCATCCAGGTTAAGTACCAGTGGATCCTTGAGGGCATTGAGGGTGGTGCGACGCTTGCTGATATCGAGCTGACGCCAGTCGAGCACAAAGCCGAGATCGAGCTGCAGGCTCTGGCCATCCTGGGTCTCTATGCTGGCCGAGGCGACCACGTTGAGCTGCTCCTTTTGCAGCAGGCTGTCGGTTACTTCCACCAGTTGATCCGGCTCGGCGGCGGGTTGGCTGCCGTCGCCCGTCGGGGAGTTCACCCCCTCCGCGCTCTGTTCGGTCGGTTTGATGGGATCGGGCAGCTCGATCTCGTGGCCCAGCATGGCTTCTATCATCAACTTGATAAGCCGCTGGTGGTTATCGAGCCCGTCGTTAGGCACGCCGTTCTCCTCCTGATTTTTGGTGCCCTCCGCTTTGGCTGGCGCGGCTGTCGTCTGCGGGGGAGTCTGGGTATTGCTCCGGCTGCTGGCTTGCAGCGTCAGGGCACTGGCTTGCATCAGGGTGGTTCGCTGCTCGCCGGATGGTGGTGTGGCGGCCGTCCCGTTGGTGCCATCGGCTTGCGGTGCGACTGCCCCCAGCCTGCGTACTTTGCGTGCCTGCGCCTGTTGCTGCTGGTATTGCACCTCCCCCTGGAGGTCGTAGTGATCGATGCGCATATCTTCGCCCTCGGGCTATACATCTGGTCAGTTATCGACCGCTTTCCGGTGGGGGCTTAACACCAAATCGGACTAACCGACAGAATTGTTAGTTCCATGTTGCAAAGTAACGGCGAGGCTGGATGATGGGCATTCAGGTTGCAGCACATCAACCCGCTGGCCGGGGCAATAAGGGAAGGGGAGAGAGGATGAGAAACTGTCTGGTGATGGGGGCGGCGGGCTATATAGGCTCCTATCTGGTGCCCCACCTGCAAACGCTGGGCTACAGGGTGATTGCCGGGGCGCGTCGCCCCTGCCGTTTGCCGGAGGGGGTGGAGTTTCGCCTCGCCGACAGCCTCAAGCCCATCACCCTGCTGCCTGCGCTGGCGGGTATCGATACCGTCTTCTATCTGGTGCACGCCATGGGGGCGGGGGCCGTTTTTCACCGGCTGGCGCAGCAGGGGGTGAAGAACTTTGCCGC
>NZ_JBHFMW010000073.1:0-674 GCF_041929505.1 Aeromonas sp. MdU4
ACACATGGCCGCCTGTGCCATCATGCGCTGCAAGAAACTAACAGGGAATGCGCTCGGTTGCAGCCTCCCTCAAGCACTGCTTTCGGGAGCGCGACACACCCAATGCAGACCCCGAAAGACTCCGGCACAACATGCACATGGCCGCCCGTTCCACAGACGAGGCGATGGGCAAGTTGCGGGAGAAGCTGCCAGAGACACGGCGCAAGGATGCGGTACTCGCTATCGAGTACGTCCTGAGCGCGTCACCGGAGTGGTGGATCAATGCCGATTCCGGCCGGAAAGCGGACTTCTACCAGAGCTCGATGGACTGGCTGGCCGAGAAGTATGGGCGGGAAAACATCCTGGTATCGTCGATTCACCTGGACGAGAAGACCCCCCACATGTCGGCGTTCGTGGTTCCGATCACCAAAGATGGGCGGTTGAGTGCCAAGGAGTTCATCGGCAACCGCACCAAGATGAGCAACGACCAGAGCAGCTATGCCGAGGCCGTCAAGCATCTTGGANTGGTGCGGGGCATCGAGGGCAGCAAGGCGACCCACAAGCGCATCAAGGCCCATTACAACGCGCTGGGGCAGCAGATCCCAGTACCGCCAGAGATCCGAGAAGACGACCCCAAGCCTCAAAGCGACCACGGCCCGGGGTTGCTGAGCAAGATCGGGTTGAGGCCCATGATT
>NZ_JBHFMW010000074.1:0-1371 GCF_041929505.1 Aeromonas sp. MdU4
TACCCTGGTCCTTCAAAGCCCGCCTCGAGCGGGCTATGTCGTTCTTACGCGCTGGTCAGGCGCCTTTTTCACTTCTGCCCTGGTTAGGGGCTGGTCCTGATTGCTGGGTGGTACAGAATTCTTTGCTGGTTTTCTACTCCGCCAGCTTCGGAGGTGCCGGTTACGTCGCCGACCCGGGCTCTCACCGTTCGTGTGGCATTACCCAAGTCCTTCACCACAATTGACCGTCTTCCACGCAGCCCCTTGCTGTATCGGTCTTGGTTGCTTCCCGTAATCGCATCCATCAAGTGGTTGCCAATACGGAACAGATTCATTGTTGCCAAAAGACAACTTTGTGTCAATGGTGGCGCCAAAAAGAAACTGAAATTTTTTTTAGGCAACAAAAAACCCGCTCGAGGCGGGCTTGTTTTAGATGGAGATGTTTGAGGTTATCTGCGGACTTCTACGACCTTGCCGAGCGTCACCAACTCTTTGGCTGTCAGGCTTCCGACTCGGGGGTCGTCAACGCCATACCTCCAGCAGTCTAGACCCTTGATGGCTCGAAGCAGGCGGAATTGTTCGCTGGAGAGTATCTTCACCAGCATGATGTCGCCGTGGTCTGGGGTTGTATCTCCCAGATCGACAAGGCAGAGGACGCCGTTGATGATGCCAGACTCTTTCAGTTGATCGTCGTCAGCCTCAAGAGCAAAGATGTGGCCATCACGCTCTGTAGCCAGTGTCTTTTCTTTCTTGGCGTGCGGCCAAGCATCGCTTATATGGTCTTTTTGCAAGTCAGCCATAGTCCAGACCGGCACAAGGCCAGGGCCAGATTCAATGTCGCTGATCAAGCTGTCTGCCGAGCGGCCCAAGAACAACCACACCGGGTCTATCCGAAGTGCTTTACCAATAGACATCAGGCTGCTGGCCCTGATCTCTCTCCCTGGTTCATTCAGCATGCGACTGATAACCGCCTTGCTCACCCCACTCTTTCTGCTGAGATCGGCAGGGGTAACCCCCATCTCCTTCATCCGAGCCTCAAGGCGTTCAGCAAAATTCTTCATTACTTCACCAACGTTGCTTTCATGCACCAAGTCTAACGCGGTGATGATTGTCAAAGGGTCACCATCCATATTGACTTTAATTTCCTTTTGGCAACAAAATGAGTGTGTAAAGACCTAACCATGAGGACCAATCTATGCGCATTGAAGATGTCGAAAAGTTTTTCGGCAATGCCTCTAAGGCCAGTGAGGCTATTGGCATTGGCCGCTGCAACTTCACCAAGTGGAAGAAGCAGAACAAGGGCATCGTGCCCGCCAACCACGCTGTGAGATTCGTTATCAAGAGCGGCCATGCGCTCGATATGGGCTGGGATGATTACCAGCCAGAGCAAAT
>NZ_JBHFMW010000075.1:0-689 GCF_041929505.1 Aeromonas sp. MdU4
TCCACGGTAAACTTGCGACCGTAAACACCCCACTCCACATAGTAGGTGCCAACCACCTTGCCGGATTTGTTGGCGTAAGGCTTGTTGTTCTCTTGCAAGACTGGCTTGAGGGGCGCGAGGTGGCTGCCATCGGTATCGGCGACCACTATCTCCTTCTTGTCGGAGAGGGTACAGCCATCGGCATTGCAGAGGGCCACCTGCATCTGATAACGGCCGCCCTTGTGGACTTTGAACGTCGCGGAGCCCGTAGCCGAAGAGGGACCAGACCACACCTCCTTGCCATCCAGCAGCACCTTGGCACTCTGGCCGATATCGCCGCTCCAGATGTTCCAGCTGACGGAGACATCGGCACCATCCTTTATCTTGACCAGCTTGTTGTAGGAGGTTGCCGCGGGATCCACTTCGACAATGGCGAACTTGGTCGGACCCCAGGCGATGGCGGGCTTGCCGGGTGCTGCAGCATAGGCAGCCGATGACGTGAACAGGCTACTGACCACCATGGCCAGCAACGCCGGTTTTGGACTTAGCATATTGCTTTCCTTTTCGTTATGGCGAAACGAAAGGGCGACGCAACACGACAGCTAACACCAAAACGGCCACCTCTTGGCGAAGGCAGCCCGTATAACGCTGTGGTGGCCCCGCTATCCTAGGTCAACATCCCCCTTAGATCGGAAGCTTTGCGTCCCGAC
>NZ_JBHFMW010000008.1:0-105007 GCF_041929505.1 Aeromonas sp. MdU4
GGTAGCTCGTCGGGCTCATAACCCGAAGGTCGTCGGTTCAAATCCGGCCCCCGCAACCAACTTTCAATATATCTCTCCTGCATCATCCTCCTATTTGTGTTGAACAATCATTCTTGAAGCCCGTCACCTTCTGGTGATTGCTGCTATTTCTCTTGCTTTTTCAAGACCAAAACTGGTCGCATCGACCATTTGTTGGGTATCATCAGGTATCTCTTCATGGATGAGGCACACGCCTGTGATCACTCCCTTCACCTATCTTCCTCCCGCGATTGAGAGCGGGGATGCCACGCTGGCCGAAGCCCTTGCACAAGGGTTGCCATTGCAACTGCTGTTGATCGCCGAAGAGCAGAAAGAGGCATTGCTGACATTACCTGCGCTTGCCGGGGTCAAAACCCAGCTAGCGCTGGGACAAAAGGCGCCCTTTACCCTGATGCATGGCACCACCCTGCTGCTGGTCGTATTTGTCGCTGGCAGCGTGACGCGGGATCACCATCTCTATAAACAGGTCAGAAGCTGGGTAGCGCCGCTGTCGGGGCTCAAAGTGGAACGGTTTGGGCTGCATCTGGAGGGATTTCCCCCTTCCGAACGGGTGATGCTGGCCGAGTTGCTGTTATCAGCCCTGTTGGCCGCCAATATTCCGTTGCCGACCAGCAAGAGCCGCAGTGAAAGCAGCTGGACATATCAGCAGATCCGGGTATCGCCTGCGGTGGTACTGGATCTGGCCCGTCTCTACAGCGAAGCGGGGGGCAACGGGTTGGCACGCCATCTGGCGGTATTGCCTGCCTCTGAACTCACTGCCGCCAGCTATCGCGAGTTTGTCAGCCAGTTGGCACAGGATGAGGGGTGGCAGTGCCAGCACTATGATCAAGCCCAGCTGGCCGAGCTGGGGGCGGGGGCTTTTCTGGCTGTTGCACGTGGCTCCGAGGATAATGAGGGGGCCATGGTCAAGCTCAGCTACTATCCGCCCAAGCCGGTGCGTCGCATTGCGTTGGTAGGCAAGGGGATTTGCCACGACTCTGGCGGTTATAACCTCAAGGTCTCCGGCAGCATGTATGGCATGCATCTCGATATGGGGGGCAGCGCGGTGGCGCTGGGTACTCTCTACGCCATCAGTCGTGCCCAGTTGCCTTACGAAGTTCACTGCTGGCTGGCTATTGCCGAGAACCATATCGGTCCCCATGCCTATCGCCCCGGAGAGGTCGTCACGGCCATCAACGGCACCACCATCGAAGTGGTCGATACCGATGCTGAAGGGCGAATGGTGCTGGCGGATACCCTGGCAATGGCGGTGCAGGATACCCCTGATTTGTTGCTCGACTATGCGACCCTGACTGGTGCCTGCAAGCGGGCGTTGGGTAGCCGTTACAGCGGTGTCTTTACCAACCGTAGTGAATGGCTGCCCGCGCTGGTCAATTTGGGACAGCGCAGCGGTGAACGGATCTGGCCCTTTCCGCTCGATGACGATTACGACGACAACATCGAGAGTGAATGGGCCGATCTGCTGCAGTGTGCACCGGGCAGTTCACCGGATCATATCGATGCCGCCCGTTTTCTCGCCCATTTTGTACCCGAGCAGACTCCCTGGTTGCACTTCGATCTGAGTGGTTTTCGCAACAAGGGGGGCAACGGGGTGGTGTCCAGCGAAGTGACAGGGTTTGGTGTCCGTCTTACCCTGGATCTGCTGGCCAGCCCGCTCGGCAGAGTCGGCCGCTTTAACGCGGATAAATCAGACTGATTAACAAGGATTTCTGTGAAACAACCAAGCTATGACTGGGTGCTGTTCGATTTGGATGAAACCCTGCTCGATTTTCCGGTCGCCGCCGCGCTGGCACATACCCTCCAGCTTTATGGTGTGCAGGCCGATGAGGCCAGCATGGCGCAGTATCATGCTTTGAACCATGGACTCTGGCAGCAATACAACGATGGCGAGATCGATGCGACTGCGCTGCAGCAGACCCGTTTCTCCCTGTTTGCCCACCAGGTTGATGCCGACCCCATGGCGATGAACAACACCTTTCTGGAGCAGATTGTCGCCCTGAGCATGCCCCTTGAGGGGGTGAGTGAAACGCTGCAGCAGCTTCGCAGCAAGGTACGGATGGGGATCATCACCAATGGTTTCAGCGTGCCCCAGCGGGGACGGCTCGGTAAACTGGGCTGGAGCGAATGGTTCGAGCCGCTGGTGATCTCCGACGAGATCAAGGTGACCAAGCCTGCGCCAGCCATCTTTCTGCACACCTTATCCCTGATGGGGCAGCCGGATCCGGCCCGGGTGCTGATGGTGGGTGACAACCCGAAAACCGATATTGCCGGTGCAGCCGCTCAGGGGCTGGCGACCTGC
Organism: Aeromonas sp. MdU4; assembly: GCF_041929505.1. Taxonomy (NCBI): domain Bacteria; kingdom Pseudomonadati; phylum Pseudomonadota; class Gammaproteobacteria; order Aeromonadales; family Aeromonadaceae; genus Aeromonas; species Aeromonas sp. MdU4. The sequence continues at coordinate 2,339 of NZ_JBHFMW010000008.1, forward strand.
TGGTATAACCCCGAGCGGCAGGCAGGTGAGTGTGTTGCGACCCATGAGATCCACCACTTCTCTCACCTTTGCAAAATTGTGTTGGGGCAGTAATAACGGATAGATCAGGTCAGGCGGGCGAGGGAGATCACTCCCTCGTCATCTCTTGATGAGCTGGTTCTACTTCGTAGCGCTCCAGGATCTGCTGATACTCCGGACTTTTCTTCACTTCATCGATTGCCCGATTGAGCCGATCCAGTTGCTCCTGTGTCGTGCTCTTTTGGCTCAGCATCAGGTGGACTGGCGTCCGTTCAATTTGCAGCAGAATATACAATTCGGCCAGAGAGTAGCCCTGATGTGCCCACTCTTGCATGCCATGAGGATCGAGAATGAGACCCTGGATCCGTCCTGCATTGAGCATTTTTAACAGCTGATCGAGTCGTAGCCTCATCTGCAGACGTTGTTGCATCTCTGGCCGTGCCATCAACTGGCGGAAGGTGTCGCCGTAATCAAACCCTTTGAGCACGCCAATGTGAAACTCGGGTGTTTTGATGAGTTCGTCCAGGGTCGTGATCTCGCGCCAGCGTGGCTCATCCTGTCGACGGATGATGATGACCGTGTCTTCTTCTCGGTAGGGGTGGCTGAAGCGGGCATATTGTTGCCGCTCGGCGGTGATATTGGCAGACATGGTCAACTGCACGGTGCCAAATTGCAGCTCGTGCAGCACCCGTGCCCAGGGCATCTCACTGAATTTGGCTTGATAACCGGCTCGTTCGAAGATGGCGTTGAGCAATTCCACATCCAACCCGCAGATCTGATGCTGCTCATTACGAAAACTGAATGGTTGCCAGTCAACCCAGCCCACGACCAATGACTCCTGTGCCGCAGCATAAGCCGGACAACATAGACACCATAACAACAAGAGTCTGTACACAACGGATACCCTTCAAACCGGCTGATATGGTTGAGTATTGGACATGAACGACCGGGTCACCAGTGTCGCGGGCTGAGCGGATGCACAGACGTGCATCAACTCACAGTTCGTGGGCGTGGAATCCCTTGCGATAGCGGGTTTCGCAGCGTGGGCAGCGTTGCAGGGTTGGATCCTGCTCCAGCTGTGCAATGGCGAGTGGTTCTTCACAATCGGAACAGAAGCCATAGAGGCCAAGATCCATCTGGCAGAGTGCGGCATCGATCCGCTTCAGACGGGCGACGCTCTGCTCCACTTTTGGCAGATCAAGACGGCTGGTCAGTTCCACCAGTTGATCCTGTTCACAGTGACCAACCTGTTCGGCCCATTCGTCACGGCGGCAGGCTTTTAGCTGACCGATCAACGCTTCTCGTACTTGAGCCCAGTCGGACAGCAGGCGATTACGCCAGACAGCCAACTGTGCTTGCGTCATTTCACACACATTATCCCCCATAGGACAGACGACAGATTCGGGGCAGTATAGGGATCCGATAACTCTATCAGGATGATATGCGTCAAGTTAAATGTGGTTAGCCGTGGCTTTTGGCCGCTTGTTGCAGGGCATCGCGGATGGGGTCCGCCTCTTTCAGTACCCGGATCTCCTGGAACAGCAGATCTGCCTCGGGGTACTCCCGCTTGAGATAGCTGAACCACTGCTTGATGCGGCTGGGGTAGTAGTCGGCCTTCTCGCTCGCCAGATCCTGCTGGGTATAGCTCACCATCAGTTGCAGCACCTCGGCCCAGCTCATGTGGGTGCAGCCGGTTTTCATCACATTGGCCAGATTGGGCAGGGAGATGGCGCCGCGCCCCACCATCAGGGCATCGCAGCCAGAGACGCTGGCACAGGTGAGGGCATCCTGATGATCCCAGATCTCGCCGTTGGCGGTGACGGGGATGGGCAGGTCGCGGCGAATGGCGTCTACATACTCCCAGTGGGCCGGCGCCTTGTAACCTTCACGCTTGGTGCGGGCATGGACGGCCAGCTCGTTGGCACCGCCCTGAAAGACGGCCTGGGCGTTCTCCAGATAGAGATCCTTGTCATCGTAACCGAGCCGAATTTTGGCGCTCACCGGTAGATGGGCGGGCACTGCGTCGCGCACCGCCTTGACGATGCGGTAGATGGTCTCGGGCTCTTTGAGCAGCACCGCGCCGCCCTTGCTCTTGTTGACCGTGGGGGCGGGGCAGCCGAAGTTGAGATCGACCCCAGGGGAGCCCAGCTCGATGGCACGCACGGCGTTTTCGGCCAGCCATTCGGGGTGTTGACCCAGCAGTTGTACCCGCACCGGGGTGCCTGCGCGAGTCTTGCCCCCTTGCCGCAGTTCGGGGCAGAGGCGGTAGAACACCTTGGCGGGCAGCAGCTGATCCACGACCCTGATAAACTCGCTCACGCAGAGGTCGTAATCATTGACGGAGGTCAGCACCTCCCGCATCAGGTGATCCAGTACCCCTTGCATGGGGGCCAAAATAACGCGCATAACGGCTTTCCGAAGAGAGGGGAGAAAAAAGAGCGCAGATTGTAGTGGGATTGATGGCGGCTGTCAGCTATTGCCCCCATTCTGTTAGGCTAAGAGAGACAAATTGAGCGAGGAGAGGGAATGAAGCGTTGGTGTCTGATGGCGCTCGGGTGGCTGGCGTTTGTCACCGGTATTGTGGGTATTGTGCTGCCGCTATTGCCGACAACTCCGTTCATGTTGCTGGCTGCCGCCCTGTTTGCCCGCTCATCCCCCCGTTTTCACCGCTGGTTGCTCGGTCACCCCTGGTTTGGCCCACCGATAGTCGACTGGCAGCAGTACCGGGGGATCCGCCGTCATGCGCGGCGGCGGGCCATTGTTTTTATTTTGATAACTTTCTCGGTATCGCTGGTCGTGGTGCCACTGCTGTGGGTCAAGGGGCTGCTGGTTGTCATAATGGTGATCCTGCTCACCTGGTTAATGCGCCTGCCAGTGTTGGAGCCAGTTGCAATGGCGAAGTGAAGTCCCTAAGCTATTGCGGCAATAATGCTATGGAGTCGGCCTGTCATTTTTGCATGACAGGCCTTTTTATTTCCCGCAGAAGGGAATTGAGAAAAAATGGCCATCTCTGGGTCAAAAAAATAAGTGGTCAACACATGAATCCGGAAACCCTGAAATTTATCGAAGCGAGCATCAAGACCATTCCCGACTATCCGAAGCCGGGCATTCTGTTTCGCGACATCACCAGCCTGATCGAGAATGCGGAGGCCTTCAAGACCACCATCGATCTGCTGGCCAATCACTATCGTGATCAAGGGATCACCAAGATTGTTGGTACCGAGGCCCGTGGCTTCATCTTTGGCGCCCCGGTTGCCTTTGCCATGGGGCTGGGCTTCGTGCCAGTCCGCAAGCCGGGCAAGTTGCCCCGCGAAGTGATCGAGGAGTCCTATGCCCTCGAATACGGCACCGATACCCTGCAACTGCACATCGATGCCATCGTGCCCGGTGACAAGGTACTGGTAGTTGATGATCTGCTGGCCACCGGCGGCACCGTCGATGCCACCGTCAAGTTGATCCGCCGTGCCGGTGGTGAAGTGGCCGATGCGGCCTTCATCATCTCTCTGCCGTCGCTCGGTGGTGATGCTCGCCTGACCGCCGCTGGCGTCAAGGTGCTCTCACTGGTCGAACTGGCTGGCGAGTAATGCCTCTTTGGCCCGATCATCCGCATCGGGCCTGTGTTGAACCGGTGCCCGTGCGGGCATCGGTTTGAAATTCAAGCGATCCCTCCCGCTCTGACCGATAGCCGATACAGCCTCCCGTCCATTTGTGTTAGCATCCGGCCTCAATGCCCTGTCTTCCCTGCATGATGGATTTATGAGCTATCAGGTTCTGGCGCGTAAATGGCGCCCCCATACGTTTGAACAAGTGGTAGGCCAGCAACATGTGCTGACCGCCTTGACCAACGCCCTGGATCAGGGACGGCTGCATCATGCCTATCTGCTGAGTGGTACCCGCGGCGTCGGCAAGACCACCATCGCCCGTATTCTGGCCAAGAGTCTCAACTGCGAGCAGGGGATCAGCAGCCACCCGTGTGGCGTTTGCGATACCTGCCGCGAGATCGATCAGGGCAACTTTGTCGACCTGCTGGAGATTGACGCGGCGTCCCGCACCAAGGTGGAAGATACCCGCGAGTTGCTCGACAACGTGCAGTACCGACCCGCCCGTGGCCGCTTCAAGGTCTATCTCATCGATGAAGTGCACATGTTGTCGCGCCACAGCTTCAACGCGCTACTCAAAACCCTGGAAGAGCCGCCCCCCTATGTGAAGTTTCTGCTGGCCACCACGGATCCGCAGAAGCTGCCGATTACCATTCTCTCGCGCTGCCTGCAGTTTCATCTGAAGAGTCTGGATCAGACCCAGATCGCCAAGCAGCTCGAGTGGGTGCTGGATCAGGAAGGTCAACCCTTCGAGCCGCGCGCTCTGCTGGCCTTGGCCAAAGCCGCAGATGGCAGTATGCGTGATGCATTGAGCCTGACCGATCAGGCGCTGGCACACGGTAACGGCAGCGTGCGTCTCGAGAGCGTGCTGACGATGCTGGGCACGCTCGATCATCGCCACCTGCACCAGCTGCTGGAAGCCATTTTGCGGCAAGATGCCCCGGCGACCATGGCCAAGATCACCGAGATTGCCACTCTGGGCCCCGATTTTGATCAGCTCCACGCCGAGCTGGAGGGCTTGCTCCATCGCATCGCCATGGCGCAGCTGCTGCCTGCCAGCGTGCAGGAGCAGGGGGCGGATGCCGACTCCCTGCTGCAACTGGCAAAGGCGATGAGTCCGGAAGAGGTGCAGCTCTGCTACCAGATTGTGCTGGGGGGTCGTAAAGATCTGCCCTGGGCCCCCGATGGCCGCACTGCGCTGGAGATGACCTGCCTGCGGATGCTCGCATTCTCGCCAAGGCGCGATGCCCTGCATCCGGCCAGCCTCACCGCGTTGCCTCCATCAATGGCGAGCAGTGCAGTGAGCAGCGCCACCCCGGTTGCCTCCTTGCCGGGAAAGCGCCCGGCCGCTGAATCGGCCGCACTGGCACCGATCAGCGGCGCCGTGCCCGCACCGCTAGCCAGCCCGCCTGTCGCCAACGCGGCTGCGCCAGTGGCTGATGCCTCCCTGTCGGCGATGGCGTCCGCGATGGTGGATGACACCGCCAACCCCGCTGATAGTGAGGAGGAGGCGCAAGCCGCCGAGCTGTTCAGCCAGCAGGATGAGCTGATGCGCGAAGCTGCGGGCATGGGTTATCAACCCGAGCCCGCTCAGCCAAATGCACAGCCCGCTGATGATGGCGAGCATGCTGAAATCGATGCTGACTATTCCCGTGGCGAGTCGCTGACCGCCGCCTTCGAGCCCGCGCTCGAACCGACAGCAACGCCTGTTACCGCTGCTGAATCGGTTTCAGCGGTATCGAGCATGCAGAGCCTGCTGGGCAAACGAAATATGCTGCGCAGCCGCCAGCGTGGTCAGGATGCCCCGGTAGCGCCCGCACCGCGCGCGGTGCCGGTTGCCCCTGCGCGTCCCGTCGCGCCCGCTGCCGCTCCGGTCATTACCCAACCGTCAGCACCGGTCAGCCAACCGGCCGGGCAGGGGATGGCGGCGATGGGTCACTATGATGATCTGCCGCCGGTGGATCTCTATGGCGACGGTTACGAGCCGCAGGGTGACAACGGGGAATACGAAGAGTACCTCAATCAGAGCTTTGTCGAGCAGACTCCGGCCATGAGTCACGCCCCCGTCACGGCTTCGGCTCAGCCAACCGATCTGCCCCCCTGGGATCTCGACGGGCAGCCGAGCTATCGACCCGGCGAGCGCGGCGCCGCGGCGCCTGCGGTGACGCCTGCCCCTGCGCCCCAGCCGGTCGCGCCCGTTGCGACTACGACGGTGGCTGCTGCCCCTGTGGCGCAGAGCGAGCCCGCCCAGCCGGTGATGGAGACCATCGACTGGGATGAGCTCGAGAGTGATGAGGAGCCACAGGAAGGGGAGGCGACCCGCCTTATCCCTTCGTCACTGCTCAATGGTTGTGGCGACCCTTGGGCCGAACTGATTGCCCACACTCAGGTGGGGGGACGGTTGCGCCAGCTCGCCATCAATTCGGTGATGACGCGGGAGGGGGATAAGGTACTGCTGACCCTCAAGCCAGAACAGCGCCATCTGGTGAGCGACAAGGCGCGTGCCGATCTGGCCGAGATCATCAGCCCGGCGTTGGGACAACCGGTGCAGGTCGAGGTAACTCTCGGCGTGGTGCCAGACCAGGAAACCCCTCTTGAGATCGAACACCGCCTTTATCTCGGGGTGCGCGAGCAGGTGACCCGGGATCTGGAGCAGGATCCCAACGTGCAGTTTTTAGTTCAGCGGTTTGGTGCCGTGCTCCATCACGAGAGCATCGAGCCCCTCAACCGCTAAATTCCGTGGCCGGGAGCTTGCTTCCGGTTGAAAAGCGGTTTGGCTGTCCCCATCTAGGACAGACAAGCCCACAGCCCGGCGCTGGATGCCGGATTTCAAGACGAGAGACGACATATGTTTGGTAAAGGTGGAATGGGGAACCTGATGAAACAGGCCCAACAGATGCAAGAGCGTATGCAGAAGGCGCAAGAGCAGCTGGCTCAGATGGAAGTGACCGGTGAAGCCGGTGCTGGCATGGTCAAGGTCACCATGACCGGTAGCCACAGCGTCCGTCGCATCGAGATCGATCCCTCCCTGATGGAAGATGACAAGGAGCTGCTGGAAGATCTGGTCGCTGCCGCGTGCAACGATGCCGTGCGTCGTGTGGAAGAGCAGAACAAGACCAAGATGGGTGAACTGACCGGTGGCATGCAACTGCCGCCAGGCTTCAAGATGCCGTTCTAAGGCATAAAGTCCTGTAAATTCAACACTCTATGCTTTAGCCTTTTGCTCTTGGGTCATATATGGGTCAAAAAAACCCAGTTTCTCAGCTAGTTCATCCCTGTAATTGGGATTGTCGTTGCTAACCCACTGAGCATAAATGGTGCGGATCATCCCCCAGTCTTTATGGCCAAGTTGCTTGGCAAGGTAGGCTGGGTGAGCTCCCGCCATCAGAAGCATTGAGGCATAGCTGTGGCGCAGCTGATACGGTTCTCTATGTGTCAGCTGCGCTTTTCGTAGCAAGCGAGCCCAATATCCAGGAGTAGTAAAGAGCTCGGGTCTTATGTAAGGCATATTTTCCCTACCCAAGAACACCCTCCGCCTAATTTCTTCACGCTTTTTGTTGTGACGTAAATGCATTATTTCATTGCGAGGCTGAAGCATGAATGTCAGCTCACGTTGCCGTTTTAATACATCCATGGCTGCAGGGAGTAGTTCAATCGTCCTGTTACCAGCAGTGGTTTTGGGTGGTTTGAGTTGGCCAAGTCGGTTGATGTTGTAACGAACTTTAAGCAGGCCCATTGTCATGTCAATGTCCTCCCATGCAACCGCCTTCATTTCCCCAGGTCTCATGCCAGTCCAGAACAGGAACTCAATCATCAGCCGATGATTTTCGATGTTGGTCACATTCAATAGACGTGACAGCTCATCCCGGGTAAATGGCTCGACTCGCAATTTAGGCAACTCGTCACTTTGTCTGAGGCGGCGGAGTCGAGCGAACGGGGAGATATCGATCACCTCGTCTTTTAGTGCTTCATCAAAGACGGCCCTGATGACACGGAAATACTCCTGTACTGTGCCAACTTTCCTTGTCTTAAGGGCTTTGTTCCTGAGATGTTCTAAGTCTCGGTGCTTGATGCTGGTTATATCGCTATTTAGGATGTAATGATCAACCATGAACCGTTCTGCGCTGCGTATTTTTTGCAGTGATGAGTAGGACAGATCAAACTGTCTGCTATCTCGGTAAATCTCGAAGTAGCCCTTCAAGCTGAAGCGTTTTATGGGCTCTGCCTGTGAGGTGGAGTCTGGGAAGTGCTTGAGCCAGAAGGTGTCTGGGTGAGCACTATATAACCCGCACTGAATATCAATTTTGATAGCTGCGAGCTTATTGGAGGCGTAGAGAATGTTTGCTTCAGTAGGCAGTAGGCCCAGTGATTTTCGACAGATGGATTGGCCTGGTAATTTGAAGGCCAGACGAAGACGCCCTCCATGGATATGGACGCCTGGGGCGGCGTCCAACATTTTTTTAAGCTTGTTTGAAATGGTCATCGTCAGTTCATCCTGGCGTTCATGTGTTTTCTCAGGGCAGCAAGGTTGACGAGATAACGGCATTTCTGGTTATCTGGATTGCCTTCTTTTCGCCATACAACACCTTCTGGATAGACGCCTCTTCTGAATCGTTGAGCAAGCGCTTCAGTAGAGAGACCTATCCGGTTTGCTGCTTGTTTCAGAGCCATCCATCCTTCATCAGTGTTGCAGTGTTTGATCTCCGATATTTCACCTCTCAGCTGCGCTACTTCGTTTTTTAGCCGCATGAGCTCATCCCCCATCAATCGCCCCTTCTGAAGGTGGTCTGTTAACTGTTCGAGCAGATATTGTGCTTGCATGGTTTGGTCCTCACGGTCAGTAACAACTCAAGCTGGTAGCGCCCGAGCGGGTTGTAGTAGAAGGTTTGAACTTGCTTGCGGGAGTTTGATGCCTGGTCAAGGCGATATTCCCCTAGTTCGGTGGTTTTCAGGTTGTGTTGGTTGGCCAGCCTGCCGATGGCTTGCGCACTCACCCCCAGCTCCTTGCCCAGAGCTGTGGCGTTCCAGAGCTGGCCGGTTACCCGCGGCGCGTCGATAGGCAGGCCGAAGTGTGCTAGGACGCGTCCGATATCACTGAGCTTGGCTGCTTGGGAAAGGGTGGGGGAGAGAATGGTGTTAACCAGTTCGGCGAGTAGCTGGCTGTTTTGGTCGATGAGTTGAAGCTGCTGCATGGTGTGGCCCTCCGGTCCTTGAGGATGGGGCGCCAGTTGGATTGATGGAAGGGCCGTTATTGTCCTGAATATTTGGCAATAACTTTATTGCCAGATGCTTGCTGCACCTAATAATCAACCTGCACGGTGGTTAATCCCCTTTACTGAGTTGCATCTGATGCAGGAGGGTAGTTTGGAGCACATGGAGTGTTTGTGCGGCCTCTTCAGCCCGGCGACGATTGCAGATGATGCCACCTGGCAAAACGAATCTTTCGGGCTGTTTTGGGTGAGGCATGACGACACCAATCCCAACGATAACGGCGCCAGGGTAGGGTGATTCCATATCTTTCATTGGAAACCTCTGATTTATCCACAGTTTCTGTGTGCCTGTCGGTGGATGGTTTGGGGGTATCAGGCTGCAGCGCTGATGGGCTCTGCTCCGGCTAGCATTAACGACTGCTTACTGATATCTGAAATTCGGCATGTGCCGTGCCAGTTTGGAGCGAAGACGAGGAGCATGGATCCTTTGGGGTTTCCCTTCATTTCTTTGCCCGTAGCCTGGTTGATGAAATTGATCCGGCCATTACGCCATTTGCCATGTTCACCGTAGTAACCCTTGATGTGGCGGACCTCGCTGGCTAAATCCCCCGGGTACCACTCAGTGCTGGTGTCCTGCGGTACCAACATGACGGTACCGATGCCCTTACGTTGCTGCTCGATGGCTTTGTCTACCCATGGACCGATATCGGAATAGGGTGGATTGAGCCAAGCCCAGGGCGCACGCAGAAAGGGGCTGATGAAGTCACCCCAATCCACGCTGAGAGCATCAATGCCTGGTGTCAGGTAGTGCTGGCATAGGGCTGTCTCTGGTAGAGCTGCAGCATCCAGAGCAAAGTTGAACTCGCGGTTCAGGGCTCTAAAAAGGAACATTGGCGTCTGGGTGAGGTCTCGGGTGTCTGAGGGGGTGGTTGAACCTCGGAAATCAGCCATCTAGATAGGTCCTATGTGATCAGTAGTTGATAGTCAGGTGCGCGATCTGATTCTTGGCTATGTGGACGATGAGGCTTATAGCTTTCTCTTCCTCAATGCCGAGCCCCATCATGTCCATCATGATTGAGCCGTGGATCCGGCCGCGGTGATCCCGGTCGGCAAGGCGGCGGGCATCTTCTTCGTCTTTGAGGCGTTGTTCGTCGGCGATGCGCTGGCGTTCCTGCTCTGCCGCGCGGGTCGCCGCTTCTTCAGCTTGTTGTGCTGAGTTGGCTTCGGCCTGCTGGCGGGCCAGCTCGGCAGCTTCTGCATCACATCGGGCTTGGGCTGCGCTCCCTATTGCTACCTGGGCTTGGCGCAGAGCTTCCTGCTCACGGTGCTGAGCTGCTTCACGCTCGAGACGTTGACGTTCTTCTTCTTGGATGCGAGCGCTCTCAGCGGCTTGCTCTGCTATCAGGCGTTCGCGGTCGATGCGCTCCTGCTCGACCTGCTTTTTACGTAGTGCCTGCAGCTCTTCCTGCTCGGCCTCGTACTTCTGGCGGGCGGCCAGTGTCTCGCTAAGGCGTTTGACTGCCAGCTCTTGAGCAAGGGTCGCCTGAGGCAGCAGCTCTTGCCATGTGTCGTCCAGGGCTGTCTGCTCGACCTCCAGCAGCATGGCCTGCAGATCTGCCACTGCACACTCGGTGCTAACCGCAGCGTGAAACGTCTTGAGCCGGGCGAGGCGGTTTTGCAGGTCTGCAACCCGGGTTGCTTCAGCTTCTTCAAATTTGGTGAGCGGGGCGCGTACTTCTTCTTTCAGGGCATCCAGAGTGTCGCGGATCAGCTTGCGGTTAGCGTCAATCCGTGCCGGGATCTCCTTGTACTTGGCGGTCAGCTCTTTGCCGACGCCATCCAGATAGGATTTGGTCTTGGCTACGGCATAGGCGACGCTGGCGATCTCTTTGCGGCCCTTGGCGGTGGAGACATCAGGCACCAGACTGGATGCCTTCTTGCGAATGTCTGCCAGCATGGAGTTAATGCCATCCCCTTCGGTGAACAGGGCAATTTCGGTTGTGGGCTCGAGGACAACCAGTTGGGTCTTGGCTTGTTCGGTCATGGTGGGTCCTTCGGTATGAAAAAGCCCGCTGGTTGGCGGGCTGGTAGGGTTGGGTTATTTGGCTTTGTTGAGCTGGGCTTTGCGCTCGCCAGCAACCTGCTTGATGCCGTCGGCTATGGTGTGGTCGCCGGTTTCGCTGGCCCATGCCCAGGCGCTGGTATAGGCCTGCTGCCATTCGACGGTATCGCTTGCTGCTTCGATAGCGGCGCAGTGGTCCGCGTATGCGCTGGAGTGGTCAACTTGCTCTCTGGTGTCGATTGGATGATGTGGTTCAGCCTCTTCTGGCTGAATGAGCTCTTCAGTGGTGCGATTTGCCTCCATAGCCTTGGCAGGGGTGGTCTCTTGGCGCATTGCGCTGAGTGCGCGGCTTTTTTCTGGCAGGCCCTCTTCCTCCTTCGACTTGAACCAGTCGCCGGGCTTGCTCATGCCATCCCGCAGGGAGGCATAAATCTTGCGCATCTGGACGTACTGCGCTGGCTGCATTGCGTCCGCGCGTCTGCCGAGATATGTCTGTACCTGCTCTGTTGTGACCCCAAACTCAGCACTGAACGTATCGAGCATGCGCTTGATCGACTCGGGACTTGTGTCAGCGTGGGTGTTGAGGGTTACCTCGCATTGGCGTTGTGCTGCTTCTATCACGTCACCGGGGATCACCCCAAGAATGCAAGCCCGCAATCGGCGGGCACCATTGTTTGCCACTAGCTCGTAGATATCGCGTGGATCTTCCAGTCGCTTTTGACCGTTTCTGGTGTGACGAATGTGCGGAACAGTAAAAATTTTTAGCTGCTTGGTGTTGGTTTCCACATCCCAGGCGAACGCCTCCACAATGGATTCGCCTTTGCGTTGCTCCAGTTCGCGGATGCCGAACTGCATATTTCCCCAGGCTTGTGCCAGCGCCTCTGCCAGCCTGATACTTGGGCCGGTCACATCCGATCCTCCACGGTTATAGCTGTATAGCGCCCCTCTGCGAGGGTTGGACGTGAGCATGCTTGCAAGATGCGATCTGTGGCTTCTACGGGGTTGCGCGGGAATTTCTTGGCAATCACCATGGCGGCCTGCACTTCTTGAATAGCCCGCTGTTGCTCGACTGCCACTAATCCTTGCTCTTGACGCTGACTTGCCACGCCGAATGGGTTTGAAATGGCTTGGTTCACGCTGCCTTCCTTGCCCATGCGGGCTGAATAAGTGGTTGCATGTCGTGCCAGTCGTTGTTGATCCGGCACTCGTGGTACTTGATAAGATCTCGGCGGTAGAGCTCTCTGCCTGACTCTTTCCATTCCAGCTCCAGCGGGCGGACCCGTACCGGGTAGCGACCGCACTCAATGGATGAGCTAACAGCCAGAAAGATGAACTCCGGGATCTCGCCGTAAATTTGAAAGAAGCCATCGGAATACATGGCGTCCTGAACGTGGTAACGGAACTCCTCAACGTGGCGCTCAAAGCGAGCCATGTCGTCCACCTTCTTGACGTCGCACAGAATGTGGTGCTTTGGAATCATCTTGTCTGGGCGGCACCGGCAGAGCTCTTCTGTTTCGGCGTCAGTCCAGTACAGCGATCCCTCACAGATGCCGTCTTGTTCCAGTAGCCAGCGTGCGTCCGGGTGGGCGAACACGCTTTCGCGCATCAGTTGTAGCTTGCGATCGTCCTCGAACGCGATGATGGTCTTGCCAAGTTCGGCACAGTTGGCCAGAAACTCCTTTTCTTCGTCTTTGCCTGCGTTGGTGCGGAGGTTGAATTTAGGGGCAATGATGAAGCGATCCTTAAACTCTTCAGGTTCCAGCAGCAGGCAGTGCAGGGCGGTACCCATGTCCAGCGCCTTGAGCTTTTCCTCATCAACCGGCGCGCTTTTGCGCCAGATGTAGGTGGCGGGGCTCTCGGCGATGTCGTCGAGCTGGGATTTGCTGATCCCGGGGCCGGAGTGGTACTGCTCGTTTGACAGGCCTAGCACCAGCCCTCGCGGCAGGGCAGTAATGCCAGCACCTAGCAGGTCTAACCATCCTGCTGAGAGCCCATCCTGTAGGGCGTTGATGGTATCGACGGCGGTGTTCATGCTGCGTTCCTCTGCCGGTATTGCTCCCACAGCTCGTCGCCCATGGCGTTTTCAAGTTCGGCAACATGGTTGCCCCAGGCGTTGCAGGCCAGGTAGGTCAGTCCTTCTGCCAGTAGCTGTTCGATCAGGAGGGTGAGCGGTACTTTGTCGCCAGACACCATCAGCAGGTATATCGCCTGGTTAAGCTGCGTAGCCTGGTCGGCATTGACCTCTGCCAATAGGGTGGCGGCAGCGATATCGAGCTGGCCTGATAACAACGGAAGGTGATTAGCCTCTACCCACTCGGCAATCCATTCAGCTTTGGCATTGGCCTCGGTCTCTTTGCTGTCGAGTAGGGCAAGCAGTATGTGTTCGTGAGTCATGGTGAACCCCTCCGTTAGGTTTCTGCCTGTTCTACTTTTAGGCCTGTAGTGAGCCACTGGAAGTGGATGGACAGTTCAGGATGCTGAGCTATCAGCAGCAGGGCTCCGCCGCCAATCTCCCGGTAGTTCAGCTCGTAGTTCTTGAGCGTGGTGGCTGGAATGCCCAACAGGTCAGCGAATTTCGGCCGACTCAGCCCTAATCGCTCCCGCAACTGGCGCAGGCGCTTGCGGCACTCGTCATTGAGTTGGGAGATAGTCTCGTTGCATTGCTCGGTACGTTTGCTCATGGTCGGGTCCTGTGGTGGTGAAAAAAGAAACCCCGGCGCGAGGGCCGGGGCTTGTGTGGGGCAACAAAAAGCCCAGCTATAGGGCTGGGCTGTTGCGTTGTCATAGGGATGTCTTTCAGCGTTGTTCGGCAGCCAGATAGGCTTCGTTGCCGTCACGTCGTCCGATGGCGATGACCAAGAGGGTAATGACATTGTCATCTACCTGGTAGACAAGCCGGTATCCGGATGCTCTCAGCTTGATTTTGTAACGGTCTTTACTACCTCGCAGCTTTGCTGACGGAACGTGTGGGTTTTCCAGTCGCTCCTGCAATTTCGCCTTGAACTGGTTCTTTATCGGCGGCGCGAGTTTGCTCCATTCCTTTAGCGCTCGGCGATCGAACTGGAGGATATAGGTCATAGGTCATCCAGCGATACCGTAACCACGTCAGGTGACTTCATGCGTTCATCAGCTATGCGATTCAGTTCGGCATCTTCGGCGAGCTCAACGTAGTAGGCGAACAGCTCTGGCGGCACGCAGTAGAACGCTGGCTCGTTGCGATTCAGGATGGCGACGGCATGACCTTCACCCTCTTTGACGGTCCCCATAGGGTTGCGCTTCAACTCGGTGATGCTGGCCGCTGTTGCAGAGAGGATTTGATAGCTCATTATGATCTCCTAGTGCTCAGTGCCAAATATAGCACCTTTAATAGCACCTCTAAAGGTACCTATCGGTCTGCTGCCCCCTGTTGTAATGGCTCTAGGTTGGCCACTGTAGCCAGTGGCCTGTGCTGATTTTCATACCCGGGGACGTTATTTATGATTAGGTTTGGTTGTGATTCAAAAAACCTCGACGCGACAGAGGGGATGTCTTGTGTCGGCGACGGTTCTAGGACGTGGATTACCCCGTTCTTTAGCCAAATGTCTGGCTTAGCCCCTTGAGTTGGCTTGCTTTGCTGAGCAGTGTCTCGCTGGTGGCACTGACTTCATCAATCTTTTGGCTGTTGTCATGTGAGAGTGACGAGAGCAAATTGATATTCCGGCTTATCTCATCCACAACTGCTTGTTGCTGGAGGGTCGCAGAAGAAATCTGGCCTGAGAAGTTGGACACGTTATCAATTTCGGAAAGGATCTGATGTAGGTTGCCAGAACATGTAAGAGTGGTGGCTTGGCATGAGTGGGTCTTGGTCATGTTGTCATGCATCATGCCTTTCCAACCACCCAATGTATGTTGAATGTGGCCAATACTGCCTTGGATCTGCTCTGTTGCCTTGTGGGTGCGGGTAGACAGGTTACGCACTTCCTCTGCCACTACAGCGAAACCACGGCCCTGTTCACCTGCTCGTGCAGCTTCGATGGCAGCATTGAGCGCGAGCAGGTTGGTCTGATCTGCTATGCCCTGTATCTCAGACATGATGGATCCAATCCGTTCCGACTCACTGGCGAGCTCTGTTGCTGACTGAAAAGCTTGTTCTGCCAGATTGGCGAGTGATGCAATCTCATTGCTGGCCTTTATCAACTGGGTATCGGTATTCAGGCAGTGGCCCCGGGCCTCCTCGATTTGCTGGTTACTGTCTTGAATACTGCGGTTGATTTCGTTAGCGGCCATGGCCATTTCAGTTACCGCTGTTGCGATTTGCTGGATTTGAAGATCTTGTGATGAAATATCTCTGCTGGCATGGGTGGCAGAACCACTCAGGTTATCGGCCAGTTGCTGTAGTGAATGGGTTGCATCTTCCACCCGCCCTAAGACAGTACGGATCCGTGCTTGCCAGAGCTTGATATGGAAGTCCGCAATACTGTGGGGGGCATCACCTGAGAAAAT
This sequence comes from Aeromonas sp. MdU4, assembly GCF_041929505.1. NCBI lineage: Bacteria > Pseudomonadati > Pseudomonadota > Gammaproteobacteria > Aeromonadales > Aeromonadaceae > Aeromonas > Aeromonas sp. MdU4. Next base: position 17,710 of record NZ_JBHFMW010000008.1, read on the forward strand.
CAGCCGGCTAATGCTGTCGTAATCCTGCCCGAGCTGTTGAAAAAAACGGGGAGTGAAAAAAAGCTGATTACGATTGAACCAGATGGCGATGAGTAAAGGCAAGGCAACACAAGTAGCCTGCAGTGGAGGCAGTAGCCACGCGATCCCTGCTATGGTTGCCAGCATCAGGAGAACGCTAAGGAGGGGAGGCATATGGGCATTGTGTAGCATGAATTTTGTGCTGCCTTCACGGGCACGTAGTTCAGGGTAAATTTTGTTAGCCAGTGCTTTATGTTCGGCATTCGCACGACAACGAACCGACTGGTAACCGGTAACTTTGCCATCGGTATAAATGGGGGTGATGTATGCATCAACCCAGTAGTAACGGCCATCTTTGCAACGGTTTTTGACCAGCCCACGCCAAGCGTTGCCTTCTTCCAGATGCGACCACAGGTCGGCAAAGGCTGCTTTGGGCATATCAGGATGGCGCACCATATTATGGTGTTGCCCAACCAGCTCCTCGACGGTATAGCCAGCAATGCGGCAAAACGCTGGATTGGCATAAGTGATCATGCCTTTCAGGTCGGTGGTTGATACCAGTTGCATGTCCGCGAGTATTTCCACTTCACTGTCAACAGTATGAACGTCTTTGCGTGTCATGATGACACTCCCATATAGTGCGCCCCGAAACCGACAAACAAATTGACACTCTACACAATAGCGTAAAATCAGTGTACAGGCATGCAGCCAAGAGCTCTAATTAAGCCCATTATGAGTCTGTTGTTATGTGGTCGTGCTGGCAGGGGGTATAGTCATCCAATCATGTGCTGAATGGAGCTAGTGAGTCTCGTTCAGATGATGACGTGTTGGGCAATGAACTTGGGAGGATTGTATGTGGAGTTATTTGTATGTGAGTGATTTACCCACTTGTGTCAGAGTATCTACTTTGCTGAGAAATAGCCTAGATATCATGCACTCATATACCAATCCGGATCTCATGCGGGTGATCCAGGTTTTCTCGCGCGTTGATGTTGCTACGGGCGGGGTCCATTTCTATTTCAGCCCTGCTGCGATGCAGCTTGGCAACATTGTCGGTGCCCAGCCATATGGTGAGTCCCCACCCGATATGGAAGAACGTGAACTCTTCTTATCTGGCCACTTTTTGACTTAGGGAAATCTTCTCTCCTTATTTCCACATTACATCCAAGCGCCACACGTGACGCTTGGATGTACCGCCTTATACAGGCGTACATCACCTCATCCAGCCGCCCAATTTCTGATTCTACAGGTCAGGGCAGATCCACCGGGAAAGTGGATTTCGTTCGAGGCATCCCAATCCATATTGTTAAAGAGCGATGCAACGCTGAATTCAGATTGCAGTTAGCCAAAGCATCCTTGCGGTGCTTGAGAAAGAGGCTTTGGCTACGGCGCTATCAGGGAAGCACCAGACCCGGGTCAGACAGCGTGGCGGCGGTAGTCAATGCGCCAGTGGAGGAGGGCGCTGTGCTTGTTTAAGCTGGCGGTGCGTCTCTGGGCGGCGCGGGCAGCAACAATGTGATGTTGCTCGGCAGCCAGCATGGCCAGAAGCAGGCGCTGTTTGATGGCGCAGCGGCGGGCAGCATTGCCGTTCAGCTGATCGGAGATTGTCGCTACAAGCTGGTCAGCGAATTTAGCCGCTCTGGGTAAAATGCTCTTGGCCATGGTACATTTGCTCCTGTTGGCGGGTTGGTCCCCGTTAACACCTTCCTCGCCTTTGGCGTGGTTGGGTCCTGTTGCTGGGGTTGGTCCCCTGGCAGCCTGACTAGGGGTGGTACCCTGGTCCTTCGAAGCCCGCCTTGTGCGGGCTTTGTCGTTCTTACGCGCTGGTCAGGCGCATGCCCTGGTGAAAGGGCGGGTCCTGTTGCTGGTGGCCGATGATTCATGGCCTTGTCGGAGTAGTCTGATTGTTTTACCGAACAAGATGGAGGTTAATATTGGCGAACTGAATAGTCAACATTATTTGTTCGTTATTGTGAATGTCTTTTCTATGGACGTATCTTTGAAAGATTTCAGGTACAAAAAAGCCCGCATTGTGCGGGCTAATGGTGGAGGGTGAAGGGTTACTACTCCTTCATGTCTCTACGTAGTTCGATCATTCGGCCATAAACAAGCGCATCCTTGAGAGGGATTACACCAAGCCTGGGATCATCGGTTACCAATGTAATGCCTGATAGTCCATCTAGGGCTTTGAGCAGGCGCTCCTGCTTGTTGCTATCGAGTCTTACCAGCACGATATCGTTGTGGCGAGGGACTCGATCTGCAAGGTCAATGATACAGATATCACCATTTTTGATGCCAGACCCCATAAGGTTATCGTCATTGGCGATCACGCCAATAAGATGCCCTTCTGCGTCACTAAAAATGCTGCGTCCGCTCTCTAACGTTGAAAGGGCATCCGTCGGGTGCTTGCCAAGCTCAGACATCTCCCATACCGGCACCTCACCGAGATTGGTAGCAGAGACATAGGTTCCACTTTCTTTTCCAGTGTAAAGCCAAAGAGGATCACAACCTAAGGCCTTCGCGATAGATAGCAGGCTGCTTACTCGCAGGTCTTTGAGCGGATCAGATAAGAGAACAGATATGGCTGCCTTACTTACCCCAGACTTGCGTACCAGATCAGCCTGTATGAAGCCGCGTTCATTCATCATGTATTCCAGCCGATCTCGAAAAGAGGTCATCTTGATTCTGTTCTCATAATAAAACACTCCATCATTTTGTCTTATCTGAAGATCATTATGGTGATCATTGATATGTTCATAGTAAGGAACTAAGATGGCCTTTGTACTGTAACCACAGCAAGGACCCGACCAATGAAGAAACGAGAAGTGATCAAGCACTTCGGCAACATGGCCCGCGCCATGAAGGCGATCGGTATCTCCCGTAGCCTTGCCGTCAAGTGGGGTGATGTGATCCCGGCCCAGCATGCTGTCAGCTTTGTTATCGCCAGTAATGGTGAGTTGCGTCTGGGGCTGGAGGACTATCCCTTGAGCAAAGAGCTGCAATTGCCAACTCAACAAGCCGCCTGACCACCGGCTTTTATGATCACACCAAAAGGACCTGACCAATGGGACGACCAGCCCTACCAGATCACGCAAAAATGGACTCCATTTCTCCACTACGACTACGCGGCAACCCAGCGCAACGCTGTGTGTGGCAAGAAGTCGGGGCAGAATTTGGCATGACTGAGACCGCCTTCGCGCGCACCTCTTTACTGTTCCTGCTTAATTCCATATCACAGCATGAGCCCGAGATATTGGCGAGGGCCGTCAAACGGGCCAATCGAAGCCTAATCGAACAGGGATTCCCACCCGTGACTGCCGAGGAGATCTTGAACGGTGCGGGATTGCCAGAGCGGGGCCTGCTCACGTTTACCTACATTGATGGGGAATGTTATGAGGTGGAGCGCCCCAAGAAGCCGCTTCAAAAGCTCATTGATCTGTGTAATTCCATCCTTCGGAGATAACAACATGCCCAGTCTTACCCGACCACCACGCCCGGCATTAGAACACGTCAGCGATCGCGACAACATCGTGTTGAAAGCGGTTATGCATGAGTTGGCATTAGCGATTGATGAACCTTTGATCTCAACGGCCCAGGCTGCAGGCACTGACCGGCAGGCATTGCGCCTAGCGCACGAGCTCCAGGCCCGAGCGGCCGAGCGTGAAGAGGAACAACCTAGCGCATAACCAATCTGCTCGGCTTACCACCGGGCAACAAGACACACAGGATCCGACTATGACCAAATTGACTTTGGCCCGTGGGGAGCGCCCCATGCTGCATGATCTCGATCATTACCCGTTTTATGGCTGTGAGCAGGAGGTGGCGCTATGAGCATGCTACTGATGGTCAAGGCCATGAGTATTAAGGTGGGGAATCCGCTACGTAAGCTCGTGCTGATAAAATTGGCGGACAATGCCAGCGATACTGGCGAATGCTGGCCTTCATACCAACACATTGCAGATCAATGCGAAATATCCCGACGCTCAGTGATCAATCACATCGATGCAATGTGTGAGGCGGATCTTTTGACAAAGGAGTCCCGAGTTGGTCCCCAAGGAAAGAGATCCAATGTTTATGTGCTCACGTTGGATGGTGCAGGAGCTTCACATCCAGAGGTGCAGGAGATTCACCAGGGTAGTGCAGGAGCTGCACTAGGGGGTGGTGCAGGAGATGCACATAGAATCAGTAACTCTTTAGAACCAGTCATTGATCCAAAGATCCCCCCTGTATCCCCCCAAGGGGAAATTCGCCCTGAAAGCGAAACCACTCGGCGAGGTACCCGCTTGCCGAACAACTGGGGACTACCGGCAGAGTGGGGGAGGTGGGCGATGCAAGAGACAGGGCTGCCCAAGGAACGGGTCTTGATGGAGGCGGCAACGTTCGCAGATTACTGGCAAGCCTTGCCTGGCGCCAAAGCGGTGAAGCTGGACTGGGAGAAGACTTGGCGCAACTGGATACGCCGAGCGGCCAGCTCGTTCCACACTGCGGCGCAGCGCAAGCCCTTAGCCAACTTACAGGCTGCCCAGCAAGCCGCACAGGCGCTTCGAGAGTCGGGGAGGGGAGGTTATGACGACGACACGCCCCTCTAACGTGACAGCCCTGCCAGCAATGCAGGAACAGCCATTGGTGAGCGACAGCATGGCGGCGTTTATGGCCGAGGAGCTGTTGCCGATGATGGCCGGTAGTTGGCCAGCAAGCGCGAACCAGTTGGATGCCAATGCCCGCGGTGTGGCGCTGGCCTGGGGTGGCGTGCTGCGCGGGTTCACTCCAGCCCAAATCCGGGAGGTGGTGCTGGACATGGCTGCTGACGTAGATCGCCAGTTTGCACCTCGCCCTGCAGAGGTGCGTGCAGAGATACTTCGTCGTTTGCCTCCCGCAGTACGGACAAAACCACGTCAGCTTGTGTTCTCCATCGCCGCGTGCCGGATGGAGGCGACAGTTACCGTACTGCAGCGTGACGGCGAGGTTACTAGCGATGTCGTGAAGGTTGAGATGGAGCGGATCCTCACCGACCGTCGCCAGCGTGGTTACACCATCACTGGGGGGATTCAGGCACGTTCAACCAAGATGTGATTGCCGCAGTGAAGGTCGCGAAATTCTGCCGGGTGGTGGTCTACCCGGCCGTTCGGGGCTGGTGTGGGGAGAGAGTGCAGCTGGAGGTGGCAGATGAGCTTTCGGCGTTGGGGCACACGGATTGCCTGTGCGGGGCAGGGCACTGGCTGGTGATCGATATGGCGCCTGAGCGAGTGGTGGTGGAGATAGAACGGTTGATATGCGCGCCAGTGAATGTGTTGAGAGGTGAATGAAGGATAGATTTTTTCCTTACCTTGGTCTGGTGGTGCTGCTGGTATGGTTGTGCAAGAGAGAACGGTAGTGGGTACTGTCAGTTAAGTAAGGGGGTTATTTCTGACATCGAGCCAAAAGAAGTAGCCAGGCGGCATCACCTGGCTGAATTGGAAAAACTAGAAAGTTATTCTCAGAGGCGGGGATGGGAAGGTTGATTTCTTTGAGCAAGCAAACCTATGTGAGGTAATAAATTGATCTGTACATGCAGGACTATTCATCGAAATCATCATCTTCATAGGCTATTAAACGGCCAGACTGGATTTCATATTTATGTTTATATATATCCATATCGAGTTGCTTTGAAAGCTCTTTTTCAAAGAACCTGTTTGTATGGATAGTAAAAATTTCCTTCCTTACCTCAAAGCCGTCATCATAATAGTGTTCGTGTACCATTGAAGATAGGATAGGATATGCATTATTTAGCAATCTTGATAGCTGTTGGTAAGGAATATCAGGAGTGTGTTCTTTGGTTGTTATTAATGTCAATAAGGCATTGTCAATTCTTTTATCCGTTAGATATTCATTCACAATGTTTTTTATTTCAGATTGAAGCGAATTACGTAGGTGTGCTGTAATATGTGGATGGAGTTCATATATCCCCTCATTCTCGTTTATTCTAGTACAAAATCGAATAAAATTGCACTCAATTAATGATGCGATGGGAATGTTTGAATCATGTTCATCCCAAAGAGGTTGTGGTTCATCTAATAATTTCCAGAGTGCCTCTTTGGTGGTGTAGGAATAGTGTTTGTATGTCTGAAGAAAAATTTCTAAAGTTTCTCTATACAAAGATTCTTGCTCAAGAAGAAGTTTCTTTTTATCTCTAGAGTTTAAATATTTTTTCCATGTTGCATTGTATGTCATATCTATGGCGTAATTAAGAATTTTTCCTGTAATTGAACCTATTCCTATAGCAGCAAAAAGAATTGCCAATGCTTTGTGTTCATTGGGGACGCCGATGCTTTCAATATAGTTGGAAGTGTATTTCCAAAGAGTAACTAAAGATAAGGAAATAGATAGAAACTTTATTGCCCCTTTAGTTGATGTTATAGAAGTTATTAACTTAAGAACTGCCTCTGTTGTGTCGCTCATGATATATGTGCTTTACAAGGTAATATGGGGTGGGGTTATGGTTTCAAGCCTTAATTGGTGGTACGTTTCCCTGTTTAGGACTTGAGCTTTGTGAATGAAAGGAAATATGTATTCCGTATAAAATAGAATCTTTAAAATCTTTCTAAGAAAAAAATAAAAACGAAATTATTTAAATTGAGGTGATAAAGTTAGTCTTTATTTTTTTCTCAAGATGTATTTTTGTCTGCATATCGTCATACCAAGATGAAACTCTAAATAATGCCATTACAGCTGCAAATGCAGTTAAAAGAGCATAGATGAATATAAAATAACTAACACAGTATAACAAAAAATCAAAATAAAACAAAAAATCCCCGAGTAGATTATAGCTGACGCTCTGTGTAGATATTTTAATATCATAGGCTTTTGATATTATCGCCAATACTATAGATAGTAATTGAAGAAGAATAAAGTGTGCAAATGTTGCATTTACCTCCATAAAAGGTGACACGGAGTCCTCGTCATCTTTCCCGGCGATAATAGACTTGAAGTCATTGTCTCCAACCGACATCCACATGGCAAATCCACCAAGAGAAAAACCCAAGACGCTTGGCATTACAGATAATACCGTCTCCCACCAACCAGGTTTTATCCAATGCGGGAAAAGGATAATAGTAAGAATAATGGATACCCTAAAATATGGACTATTAAAAATAGCCCTAAATCCTCCATACGAATTCCAATATTTTAAAAAAATATTATTGTCTATGTTCTCATCCATGCTGAAATTTCCTTTTTGAGACTAAATGCCATCTCTCTCAGTATTTCGAAGGGTAAGACCGAGTTCGGATTGTAATACTCAGTTCTTCTCATCGGATGGTCTTTAGTTGAATGAGTTTCTTTCATGCCTTCGTGATTATAACGCTTGAGTTCAACAATGCCATTTTTGGCTGCAACTTTAGCTTCCAGCTTAAGCTCATCATCCAAATGAAGCTCACCACCATCTATTGCTTTTAAAGTTCTGTCCTCTTGAGCTGCATTCCATCTCTTTAATCTGTCATGAACTTTTCTTTCGGTTGTTTTCAGGTCATCAGGATTTGGACGTTTAGTCGTAAGGGTCAAGCTTGTTATGTTTCCAAGTGCAAGCATATCATCAATGATGTTAGCATCAGGAATGTGAGTTACGAACACTGGACCAAATTTTTTGGTCATGCTTTCATGATTTAATATTTTTTCGAAAAATGTTTCTGCTAATGTTGGAGACAAAACCTTGCCATCATAGAATCCTTCGTAGATTAGAATGTGATCTTCTGGGAAAAAAATAAATGAAAATCGCGAAAGGTTAGGCTTCAAATTTTCAGGTATGTAAATATCTGCCATGTCATCTTCTGTTGCAACACTTTTGCTTTTGACATTGAACCATTCACCCTCTATATCTATGTCGGTGAACTTTAATATTTCGCCTGCTATTGGCCCTTTATCACCCTGGTTATTATCTAATTTGTGTATTAATCCGATCCGACCAAATTGATCACCACGTAATCTGGCATTTGACTCTAGTCTTCTTGCTGCTCTAAAAAGTTTTAAATAATTTTCTGGGGAATGTGGGTGCGTTGTAATATTGATAGCGCCAAACTCAATCTTTTTTCTAGCCATGATATCTCCAAGTAGTTATATTTGTGGTAATTAAATTTCAATCGAATTTGTTTTTTTGGGGGGTTAATCAGAGTTTGAAATCATGGTTGATATTCTAACTGCCAGTGAAATATATCTTTTTGCATCACTTTGATTTATGTAGAAATCAGAAAGGTGGGCAGCTTTGTTTCTTAGTTCACGTAGTGATGATACAACCTCTAGGCTATCATTAGGAAGTTTTCCCTCACGTATAAGCCACTCTACAAAAAGCAATGAGTTTATTCTTGGGATATCCGCACCTTGAATAAAACCTGACTTTCCTGCTGCATCCTCGATTAATAGCCAAGATTCTAATATCGCTGCTCTTGGAGAGATATAAGAGATTTTTTGTAGTTCTTCTATTTTTTGTTTTAACTCTGTACTTATATGTGATGTATTTAGCTCAGCAGTTATTGCAGTTACCTTAACTTCAGCATTAGTTAATTCTTTGTTGAATGTTGCCTCTATGTCTTTGTATTTAAGTTGAGTAACTCGTGCAGTTAACTCTCTAATGTCAGCTCGAAAAATGTAAGCAAGCCATATGGTAGTTGCTGGCCACGATATTTCAGATATTAGGTGGATTAGTTCTTTCATTTTATAGTTTTTCAAAAAAAATGCCGATGTATCTTGTCGTTATTTTTCAATGGCGTTGAATGAGAGTGTAAACGAGATTTTACATAAAATGAACAACCTGAATGTATAGGGGAATATATTTATTCACTTCGTTCGTAATTATCTCTCCAATCCAATATTATCTCCAACAACATCAAACGTGTTCTTCAATGCCATAGCATGCGTTTCACCTCGACCGTGAATGCTGCAGGCCTGGCACTCACAGAGGTAGAGCGTGTCGCTGATTTTGTAGGTATTCAGCTCAGGAAGGCTGCACTGAGGACATTCTTCGGTTAGAAGAAAGGATTTGGCCTTGGTATCTAACCAAGTCTTCATGATGGCGGCGTTGATTTCTGAGCGAGCCTTGTTGGTTGTCGCTCTCAACCGGTCATCTTGATTCCGTACTTCCTGGGCCAGGCGGGGGTTGAACTCTCCGTTTACTCAGATTCCCGGATTCTGTTCAGGAAAATCCTCAAAATAATCTGACCACTCACCAATTGGGTTTCTCCTTGTCAGTAATGAACATCAAGTCCATGTGATGTTTTTTAGAGGGGAAGGGCGATAAATGCATTAGCTACCGCCCCTAGGTTACAGTCCCCAGATTGCTGCTTTTAACCGGTGATATGGCGGTTGAGAACGTCGCCATTGGTAGGCCCTGCGTGAGACATAGGAACCGGTTGAGGAGCATACCAATCGGCACTCATAAAGTTGAATGATTTCTCCGCTAACTTTGTGATATCGGACTTGTTTTTGACATAAATCACTAATTAATCAATAAGCTGTAAGTTATCAATTACGGATGTGATAAAAGCCTGGGTCTTCAACAGTGAGCTGCGGGGAGAGTGGGTTGAAGCGTTTGATGTTGCTGGTTCTGCTGAGTGTCTGTTTCTCGGCCAGCGCCAAAGATGAGGCCGCAAAGGTTGCCATCTCAGATGAGCAGGTGAAGCAACAGATCATCCAGGAGTCCATCGACAGCTATCCCGGGAACTGCCCATGCCCCTACAACCATGCCAGGAATGGGAGCCGCTGCGGCAAGCGCAGTGCGTGGAGCCGGGCAGGGGGCTATGCGCCGGTCTGCTACAAGGAAGAGATAACGGACGATATGGTCAGTGATTGGCGTGGTAGGGCAGACAATTAGGAAAGAGCGAAAAACTGCTATATAACATAAAGGTATTCTATTGGAGCTTTAGTAGAGAGCCTCTGGGGGACAAGGATGTCAACAGACGAACTCTTTGAAGCTGCCGCTGCCTGGGCGCTGCAACAAGGCCGGTTCATCACCAGCCTGCAGTTGTGTGACCAGTTTAATCTCTCACTAGCTGTAGCAGGTCGGCTCATCCGCAAGTTAATAACTCATCCCCGGGTTACTGCTGAGTTCAAGCGTAAGAAGCGCGTCGTCAATGATGGGACTGGCCTTAGCCATATCACTTAGTCGCCCACTGTTTGAGCTGTTAGACACGACAGGCGTCATCACCCCCACTTTCATAAAGAACGTTGCCGAGCATTGGTGGAGCTACCCCACAGCATCGGCGCGTGATCAAATGGAAGCCTTGTTTGCAAATTGCATTGCATTTGTCGGCTTGATCTAGATCAAAGTTAATGGATTTATCATTTTGGCAACAGCATGGCAGATACAAGCTACTTTTCGCTGGCACAGTTTATGCTCTTTTTGAAATAACCACTTGGCAGCGTGCCTTGCTGGTGATGGCTATTCCATCCGGCAACTAGTCTATGAGGTGACCCCATGGCTACAGCACAAGTATTCTCATACAACAACACCCTCGAACAGAATGAGGCTAGCATTGCCTCGCACAAACCGGTGAGAGGAAGCTCCGTCAAGTGGATGATGATCAAGGGGGGCGTGCTAGTTGCAGTACCACTGCTGGTAGCTTCTGTTGTCTCCATATGGAGTAACCAAACTCAGTTGCGCGCCCAGGAGAAGGTTGAATTACTGGATAGCGCACAATCGACCTTCCAGGCAACCCGTTACGATTTGGTGCAGATCCAGCAGTTTCTGACCGACGCATCGGTGACAGGTGATACCGAGGAGGGGATCGCCGATGCTGCAACTTTCCGTGATGATGCGTTGAAAAATTTGGATGCGCTAGCCCGTATTCTACCGGACCTTACCGACGAGATCCTTCCTATACGGGAAGTTGCAAAGCTGTTGCAGGAGAAAGGGATCGTCATGGTAAACGCCTATGTCCATGAGGGGCGGGAGGCGGGAAACGCCATCATGACCAGTTCGGATGGTTTTGATGCCATGGTCGAGAATGCAGCAGGGAAGCTTGAAAATATCTCTCATGCACTCGACAGCCGTATTGCCAGTGCTACATCCAGTCGGAACGAGGCCAAGGCCCTTTCACTCTGGATAAGCCTCGGCGCTGGATTGGTCTCGCTGCTCTTTGTAGCTATGGCCTACCTGATCCAATATCGCCATCTGATGCGCACCCTAGGTGGTGAGCCTGACTATGCTGCTCGGGTTGCTTCCGAAATTGCCACTGGCAACCTGACCGTCAGGATCGAGACCCGCTTTGGTAGCAACAGCGTGTTGGGCACCATGCGGATGATGGCTGAGCAGCTAAGCGGCCATATGCGCCAGATTGACCTGCGTACCCGTCAGCTTGCTCAATCCTCTTACCAGATTTCCGACATTTCAAAAACCATCACAGATGCGGCCCAGACGGAGCAACATCACTCTAGAGAGGTAAACCGTGCCAGCAACGACCTCTCCAGCGCAGCTGAAGCGGTAGCGGGTCTGGCCGACCAGGTGGGGCAGCAAGCGGAACTTGCTTACCGGAGCGCTAATCGCAGCACTCAGGTGATGAGTGAAAATATCGAGGAGATGCGCCATGCCGTGACCGAAGCGCAGCAGGCTGAGCAGAAAACGCGCCAGCTGAGCGAGGCGAGCCAGAAGATCCAGGTTATCACCCAATCTATTAGTGCCATCACCGAACAGACCAACCTGCTGGCGCTTAATGCTGCTATTGAAGCTGCCCGTGCCGGTGAACATGGTCGCGGCTTTGCGGTGGTTGCTGATGAGGTGCGCAAGCTGGCCACCCATGCTGGACAGGCGACCAAAGAGATTAACTGTATTGTCACCACCCTAAGCCAGCTTATCGGCGAGAATGAGGCCTCGGTGAAGAGCGTGATTGCCCGCACCCACCTCACTATGGACAAAGCCCATGAGGCGAGCCAGTCCATCAACGGCCTGATGGGCGAGATTGAGCGCAGTGTTGGGGCAGCTGGACAGATCCGGTCTACCAGCGACGCACAGATGCACAAGCTCGCCTCCCTTAATGCCCATTTGCACGACCTGTTGCACACCCTCTCCGAGAACACTGAGAAGGTACAGACCACCGGGATCATCAGCCGCACTCTCTATGAAGAGTCTGGCCAACTGCGCGACATCATGGAGCAGTTCCGCTTTGAAACGAGCAACAGTGCCGATCGTGCCGAACACGAGATGCGTGGTGCTCCCCGCATGTATCAGCACATGATGGTGAAAGTACAGGCAGGTGGTAGTTTCCATGAATCGATCACTGAGGACTTCAGCATCACCGGTCTGCGTTTGCGTACCGTGCAGTCCCTCGATTTGCCCAAAAAGTCGCAGGTTGAGATCAAAATCTACACCCCTAAACCCTCCATCGACCTATATCGTAATCAGACTCCGCTGGCAGTGATTGCCAAGGTTATGTGGTCGAAGCAGGAGGAGGAAGGGGAGGTATATGGTCTTGAGTTCATCAACGTCACATCAGCGATCCGCAGCAATCTGGAAGCCTGCTTCAAGCACTATGCACTGGAGGCAACCTTTAACCGTTGAGGGTCGGTACACGCGGTGGTTGTCTGTGTGACGGCGATGGCATGTATTGAGAAGTGGTCATAAATGAAAAAGGGGAGCGAGGCTCCCCTTGTTATACTTTCGGTAAGCGAGCTTGTTTAACCGAGAAATAGCAGTGAAATAACCGTGATGGTTTGCTGACTGAATCGCCCAGGTACCCAAACTACGCAAGGCCAGCAATCATCCTCGCAAACCAAAAGTTGTGGTACTACCCAGCCCTAAAGATGAGGTAGTCGTTGAGAAGCTGAGTGTCCCTGAGATAGTTATTACTTGGTTCTGAATTGACTCAACTGGCTGTGATGGCGTTACGCTAAATAACATTTTTTGATGATGGGATTTTTCTTTCAAGGCTCGTACATTTGGATACATTTCGTCACAAACTACTCACGGAAGGGTTTTAATCACTGTCATAGGATGAAGTCATGGAGAACAGCTCCATTACCACATCAAATAAGGAAATTGACCATGAAAAAAATCATCCCCCTGGCAGTAGCTGCTGTATTCGCCCTGACCTCTGGTTTCACCATGGCAGCTACCCCAGCCAAGGCTGCCGCGCCGCAAGCAACTCAAACTAAAGTAGTGAAAAAGCAGCATCATAAAACCAAGCACCATGCCAAAGCTCCGGCGGTAAAACCTGCACCAGCAACCAAATAACATCGAACTCCTTCAGGGTCACCAAGACAGCAAGCAAGCGCGATGAGATAGTTTGGTGGTAGTGAAGTTAGTGGAGAGTAATAAAAGGGAGGCTGATGCCTCCCTTTCGTTTATTAAAGTACCGGATTGTTCCTGAGATAGTTATTGCTTGGTTCTACATTGACTGAACAGGTCTCGCTCTTGATCGTAGACCGTTGTGTTGACATTCCAGATCCCCAGAACGGATGAGAACAAATTATCGTGCGAGTAACGGATGGTGGCTGCATTTTTCTGCAAACATTCCATATTCATACCTTTTTCTTTAATGAAACCAGGTGACATCCAGACCTGCATAGGAACACGGGTCTGATCATCCGGTGCAAACTTGTACGGTGTACCGTGCAGGTAAAGCCCTAATGCTCCCAGTGATTCACCGTGATCGGAGACGTAGAGCAATGCGGTGTTGTACTTATCTTCGTAGGTTTTCAACTTGGCAATCATCTCTGCAATCACGAAATCGGTGTAGCGGATGGTGTTGTCATAGGTGTTGGTGAGCTCTTCATCTGTGCAGTTTTCAATATCACTGCGTGGACAGTCAGGGGTGAACTGACGATGAGCATCAGGGTAGCGTTTGTAGTAGGTTGGGCCATGGCTACCTATCAGGTGGAAGCCAACCAGCTTATCCCCTTTCATTTGAGCAATTTCACTATCGAGGTCTTGAAGGACAACCTCGTCATAGCATGTGTTTTTATCGCAGAACTTTGGGTAATCCTTCGGCTTGATCTCGATGTTAGGAACTCGGTCGCAGACGCCTTTGCAGCCGCCATCGTTCTCCTTCCAAAAAATGGAGATCCCCGTTTTTTGCAACACATCTAGCAGGCCCTCGCTATTGCGAGCGCGATTATCATCAAACTCCTTTCTCCCCATATTGGAGAACATGCAGGGGACGGATACAGCGGTTGCTGTCCCACAGGAACGGACATCGTTAAAGGAGATCACACCACCAGACTTACTTGTGAATGGGTTGGTATCTTTCTCATAGCCATTCATTGAAAAGTTCTTACCACGAGCAGTCTCACCAACAACCAGGAACATCAATGTTGGTTTGTCCTTTTTCGTAACCCGTGTGGCATCATCACCTAAAGTAACAAAAGGGATGGGCTCTGCCATATAGCGTCTATACAGGTACTTACTGGTGCTATACATGAAGTTAGCTGGAACGATTTCACGATTTAGAGTCTGATTGTTACGACCAATTGATGCGTAATCTTGGTAGTACAAGGCAGCAATTATCCCAACTATTACCAAAGAGAAAAACATAGATAACAATCGCTGGGCGATACCTTTATACCAGGTAGATGCATACTCAATTTTCACAAAAAATATCAATGCTGCGGGTAACAAACCGGTCAAAAGAACCCACATTATTATTGGGGCGTTAACGTATGCAAAAGCTTCGCTTTGGTTTGTTTCAAATATATTCTGGATCATATCACCATCAAACAACACACGATATTTCATCATGGTATAACTAGCGATAGAACCTGTAACAAACAGGAATGCAAAGAACGGCTTCATCAGAAAGCGGATCGAGAATGGCATGAAGACGAAGTTTAATGCAGCAACAAGTAAGAATGGGATTGAAACTACAAACCCTATTTTGAAATGCTCGATGTTAGACAATATGTCATAGAAATGGAGCAGAACGGGCCAGTTCAGCAAAAATGCGAAGACCAAAGCCAATAGCAGTACAAATTGAACAACTTTTATCCTGACAGCTGAAAACATAATAATTACCTATTAAACGTCTAATGCTATAAAAACTATTTCATTAAAGTATCAACGATTCACAACTCAATTATTCCGACATTGCTTAAAGATATCTAATTCTTGTTCGTAGATAGCCGTCTTCACATCCCATATTCCCAGGACAGAAGAAAATATGTTGTCATGAGAATAGCGATTGGATGCGGCATTTTTCTGCAAACATTCCATATTCATGCCTTTTTCTTTAATGAAACCAGGTGACATCCAGACCTGCATAGGTACGCGGGTCTGATCATCCGGTGCAAACTTGTACGGTGTACCGTGCAGGTAAAGCCCCATAGCTCCCAGTGATTCACCGTGATCTGATACGTAGAGAAGTACCGTGTTGTACTTGTCTTCATGGGTTTTCAATTTGGCAATCATCTGTGCAATGACATAATCGGTGTAACGGATCGTGTTGTCATAGGTGTTCACCAACTCTTCAGTAGTACAGTTCTCGATGTCGCTGCGTGGGCAATCGGGCAGGAAGTGGCGATGCTCGTCAGGGTAGCGTTTGTAGTAGGTTGGACCATGGCTGCCAATCAGGTGGAAACCAACCAGCTTGTCGCCTTTCATTTGGGCTATTTCATCATCCAGATTTTGCAGTACCACCTCGTCATGGCAGGTGGTTTTATCGCAGAACTGCGGGAATTCTTTGGGTTTTATCTCGATATTGGGTACCCGATCGCACACACCCTTGCAGCCGCCATCATTCTCCTTCCAGAAGATAGAGACACTGGTTTTTTGCAGCACATCCAGCAGCCCTTCGCTGTTGCGAGCCAGGTTGCTGTCAAACTCCTTACGCCCCATGTTGGAGAACATGCAAGGAACTGAAACCGCAGTGGCAGTGCCGCAGGAGCGCACGTCGTTAAAGGAGATGACGCCACCGGCCTTGCTGGTAAAGGGATTGGTCTCTTTCTCATAACCGTTCATGGAGAAGTTTTTTCCGCGGGCAGTTTCACCAACGACCAGGAACATCAACGTGGGCTTACTTTTATTAGTATCCCGTTTTGCATCATCACCTAAAGTAGTAAATGGGATTGGTTCTGCAAGATAACGATTATAAACATATTTAACGGTACTATTAACAAAATTGGCCGGAACAATTTCACGCTGGAGGTTTGAATTGTTGCGCCCCACTGAAACATAATCTTGATAGTATAGTGCTGCAATAACCGCAATCACTATAAGGGATGCAAACATCGATAGGACGCGAGTTAGAATCCCTTTAAACCATTTTTCCTCATATTCAATTTCAACAAAGAAAATTAAAATGGCAGGGATAAAGCCAGCAATAGTGACCCATCCTATAATTGGCAAGCTTAAATATGCTAATGCCTCATTTTGATTGGTTTCAAAAATATTCTGAATCATGTTTTGATCAAACAAGACTCTATACTTCATCATTGTGTAACTAACGATTGCACTAAGTGCGATAAAAAGTGCAAAAAAAGGCTTTACTAAATACCGTATCGAAAATGGAACAAATACAAAGTTAAGCGCTGCAACAAGCAATATTGGTAATGAAATGGCGAAACCAAACTTAAAATCTTCTAATTTGTAAAGGATTTCGTAAAAATGGAGGACTCCACGCCAGTTCAGCATAAATGCAAAATACAGTGCCAAAAAAAATATGAGCGGCACAATTTTTATTTTTATAAGGGAAGGCATACTTACTCCATTAATAGCCCAACAGTCACTTTCTAACGAGACATCTTGTCTTTATGTTGAAAATGAATGGTAACAAAGTTGTACGTGAGCTTAATTGGCAATTTGTCATTTACTGATAGAAATGCGATCCTGATCACAAATCTCTTATCCGAAATGATACACAGCCAAAATTAAGGAAGTCTTAAGATGCTCTTCGTTCAGCTTTCTATCGCTTGAAAGCCAATAGCAAGACACCTCCAGCGATCATGCCAATGCCCAACCATTCTCTGACCGATGGCCGTTCACCAAGGAAAGTGAAAGCAAAAATAGCAACTAGGACAAGGCTAAGCTTGTCTACTGGGGCGACCTTAACAGCCTCACCAATCTTTAGTGCTCGAAAGTAACAGACCCAAGAAGCGCCTGTTGCTAAACCTGACAGAGCAAGGAAAATCCAAGTCTTTGGTGTTAGACCAAAAGGATTGGCCCACTTCCCTGTGTAAGCAATAAATGCTGATAAAACAACGATTATCACCCCTGTACGGATCAAAGTTGCAAGGTCAGAATCAACACCCTCAACCCCTACCTTCGCAAAAATTGCAGTCAGAGCAGCAAAAATTGCAGACAAGAAAGCCCAGTAGAACCACCCAGTTTGTGAGTCCATTTGACACTCCACGATTCGCTACGCATCAATGTTAAATTTTTTCGCATGGCGCCATCTAGCTTAAGTGTTTCTTAATAAATCCC
Source organism: Aeromonas sp. MdU4 (assembly GCF_041929505.1). Classification (NCBI taxonomy): domain Bacteria; kingdom Pseudomonadati; phylum Pseudomonadota; class Gammaproteobacteria; order Aeromonadales; family Aeromonadaceae; genus Aeromonas; species Aeromonas sp. MdU4. Next base: position 35,102 of record NZ_JBHFMW010000008.1, read on the forward strand.
TGACACTCTTTCATAGACGGCGATTCGTCTAACCAAAGGATAGGGTGAACTATGCATAACAATACCAGTAGTGCAGTAAGCAAAGTGCCCGAACTCACGTTGGCATTTTGGGTGATTAAAATTCTTGCAACGACACTGGGTGAAACTGGTGGCGATGCGGTTTCCATGTCTATGGATCTGGGCTATCTGGTGAGTACGGGCATCTTTGCTGTCATTTTCTTTGTGGCTGTCAGTGCCCAGATATCAGCCAAGACCTATAACCCGACGCTGTACTGGGCCACCATCATTGCAACCACGACGGTTGGCACAACACTGGCTGACTTCGCTGACCGCTCTTTGGGGATTGGTTATGCTGGCGGTTCGACCATACTGGTCCTCTTGTTGCTCGGTTCATTCGCGGTGTGGTATCGAGCCCAAGGAGAGATATCATCTAGCGTGATTTCTTCACCCAGGACGGAAATGTTCTACTGGATCACCATCATGTTTTCTCAAACCCTCGGTACTGCTCTTGGTGACTGGACTGCAGATGATGCTGGGTTCGGTTATGCCGGTAGCTCAGTGGTGTTCGGAGGCATCTTGCTGGCCATCGTCGCGACTTATTTGTTGACCAACATCTCTCGTACTTTTTTATTTTGGGCAGCCTTCATCATTACTCGTCCTCTCGGGGCGGTTGTGGGGGACTTTCTGGATAAGCCCATCAGCAAGGGGGGGCTGGAGTTGAGCCGTTATTCAGCTTCACTGGCGTTGCTAGTCGCGATAGCTGCCCTTGTCTACATATCAACCTTGAAGAGCAAGCGAAATGACCCCGTGGAGTTAGATCTTGATTCTGAGGGTTAATTGAACAAACCTTAGCTCTGGAGCAAGTCACACATACAGTGGCTTGCTCCTTTTATGTGAAGGAAAAATATAGCGGTGCAAGCAGAACATCGGAAACCGGTAATTCTCATCATGAGTTTAAAATCTACAAGGATTCATCATGAATAATCATTCATCATCGATATCGGCCTTATTGAATAAGGTTCCAGAGGTCACCCTGATCTTCTGGTTAATAAAAATGATGTCGACTACTGTCGGTGAGACCGCTGCTGATTTTTTGATCTTTAACATGCATCTGGGATTGACGGTGACTTCCATATTGATGGGAATTATTCTAATAGCAGCCCTTTTGGTGCAAGTTTTGTCGATTCACTATGTCCCTTGGAAGTATTGGTCAGCGGTTGTACTGGTGAGCATATTTGGGACGTTGGTGACTGACAATCTTACCGATCAGGTCGGGGTGCCTTTGGCAGCATCGACAGCTGTATTTACAGTCATGTTGCTGGTTACGTTCTGGATCTGGTATGCACAGGAAAAAACACTCTCTATTCAGTCTATCGATAGTCGTAAGAGGGAACTCTTTTACTGGGCAGCAATTCTGGTGACCTTCGCACTGGGCACTGCAGCTGGGGACTGGGTATCTGAGGGGATGGATATCGGTTATCTGAATGCTATGCTGCTGTTCGGCGCATTGATCGTGGCCACTGCGATTGCGCATTACAGGTTCAAGCTGAACACGGTTCTGACGTTCTGGATTGTCTATGTGCTTACAAGACCGCTCGGCGCCTCTGTGGGTGACTTACTATCGCAGCCAGAGAAGCATGGGGGGTTGGGATTTGGGGTAACTAATACCAGTTTGGTCTTCTTCGCTTGCATCATAACGCTGGTCATTTATCAATCTAAAACAATTAGAATGGTGTCAGTGAGTGGTGGATAAGGCACGTGTAGATAAATTTACTTTGTAAAAATTAATACAAAATACAACGAAATGTAGGGGAGGTGAGTCTCCCTCAACACTGTCTTTATATAAATGGTGGGCAATAAATGACCAAATTAGATTGGCTGATCCGGTTTAGGCGGGCGAAGACTCATGAAACGTTAGATTTTATGTTGGATGCAATGTTGAACAAATTGGCGTCTGTTGCTGAAAAAGGAGAGGCTATTCGGGGGCACGAACTTCGACAGAATGAAATCGATCTTGGCCAACACTGTCGTAGAGTGGTTTGATGTGGTGAATTTTTGTTCGATAGGCGGATATTTAATATTTAAGGGTGTCAAATAACCAATTGTAAACCAATCTCGATTGGAGCTTTGGCTCTAAACATGCGTCATTTCATAATAACCACAAAATATTGTTGCCATAACCACTCTTAACAGTATTGTTACTTGTGGAAATAATAAAAATGGATTTTATATGAAAAAATACCTCCTATGTGCAGCGGTCGTTTGTGGAATTAGTAACCAAGTTCAAGCCTCCAGTGCTTTTGAAACCTACGGTGATATCGGGCAATTTGCGATCCCGGCGATCGCTGCAGGTATCTCCTGGTATCAGGGCGACTATGATGGATTGAAAGAGTTTGGTTACTCAATCCTTTCAACTACGGCTACTGTTGAAGTTTTGAAGCATACAGTCGATGCTACTCGCCCGAATGGCGGCGATATGAGCTTCCCCTCTGGACACACAGCATGGGCGTTCAGTGGCGCCAGCTATCTGCAAATGCGGTATGGCTGGAGCTACGGTTTACCTGCCTATGTTGCAGCCGGTGCTGTGGGTTGGTCTCGGGTTGACTCTGATAACCATTACTGGCGTGATGTAATTGCTGGCGCCGCCATCGCAACAGGGTTCAGCTATCTGTTTACGTCCCCGAAGAACGGCACGCAATTAGCATTCTACCCGACGATAATGGATGGGGATGCAAGAGGTATTGCTGTCAGCTTTACGTATTAATGCGTTCTGAATCGGTTGCGGTGATCGCAGCCTTTTAAATTAGTTATCCGTTTTCAATAAAAGCCTCAGATTGTAGTCAATCTGGGGCTTTTGTGTTTTTCGAAATTACATAATCTCGTTTGTTTTTCCCCTATGTACAGTCCCATATTCAAGAGGACTGTAGATAGCCAGCTCATATGAACGAATGCTGCTGCGTGACATTGCTCAAAGTTTGGTCGTAACATGGTCTTGCCGGAACTAGACCACCCGGCTGTTTATGACCAAAAGGACCCGGACCATGACCAGATATACCCGAGATCTATCTGCTGCACGCCCACGTGGCAGTGCCAGCGTATCCAGCAGCCTGCACAATTTTAACTTGGCTGATTCGATTGAAGTATTCCCATTCAACCCTGAGCGAGTCGAGCAGTTCCTGGTGCCGCTTGGGGAGGGTTTGGCTTGAGCTCATATCCCAAGTATTTCCTACGCAGCCCCGATATCCGATCCCGCGCTAGCCAGTTGGTTGCTGGCCTGCCGGTTGACCAGGACAAGCCGCTGGTACTCGAAATCAAGGAGATGACCCGCAGCCTGGCTCAAAACTCCATGTTGTGGGCATGTCTTACCGATATCGCCGAGCAGGTGAACTGGCACGGCCGAATACTTGCCAAGGAGGATTGGAAGCACGTCCTAAGCGCAGCCCTGTACCAGCAAGACGTGGTGCCAAATATCGACGGTACCGGCTTCGTGGTGCTCGGAAAGTCCACCTCCCGAATGACCGTGCCCGAGATGCGCGATCTCATCGAGTTGGCCCAGGCCTTCGGTGCTCAGCAAGGCGTGAAGTTCGGAGATGAATCTCGCCGCGGCTTCGACTGGGTTGCTGCCTACGGGCGGGCAGCATGAGCAAGACCAAGGCTGATAAGCAGTGGCTTGATGACGTTGCATCCTTGGGTTGTGTGGTTTGTAGAAACTTAGGGTTCGGAAGCTCGCCGAGTGAAATCCATCACGTTCGCTCCGGATCAGGTATGGCGCAGCGCGCCGAGCATACCAGAGTGCTGCCACTGTGCTCTCGGCATCACCGTGCCTGTTACCCCACCGGCTTCCACGCCGCCCCCAAGAGCTGGCAGGCAGAGCATGGCAGTGAGGAGACCCTGCTTATCCAGGTGGCCAGAGAGATCACTGAGCTGCGCAAGAACACCATCGGGAGGGCTGCATGATCCATCTATCTTCCCTGGAGGCTGTGCGCTTGCTCGGGGGGAACCCCAAGGTCAAGAACGTTGCCAACCAGGTGCGTAAGTCCCAGCAAGTAGCCACTCTGCACGATAGGGTGCTGGCCCAGCTGGTCGGCTTCCCTGACCCGGTGACAGAGCTGCTGTTTCACCCCAAGCGCAAGTGGCGGTTCGACTATGCCTGGGAAGAGCAGATGATCGCTCTCGAGATCCACGGCGGGATCCACTCCGGTGGCCGACACACACGGGGTAGGGGATTCGTAGAGGACCGCGCCAAGATGAACGAGACCGCCCTGCTCGGGTGGACTGTACTGGAGGTTACCCCTGAACACATCAAGTCCAGCCAGCTGCGAGCCTGGCTGCTGAAAGCGTTTGGCCAAACGACTAGACCAATCACCAACCAAGGACCTGACCATGACCAACTTGACCACCGTAACTAACTCTTCTCTGACCATGAGTAGCATCGAGATTGCTGAGCTTGTGGGAAAGCGCCATGACAATGTCATGCGCGACATCCGGGCTATGTCACTTGAGCTCCACGGCGCTGGGTGTGACCTCAGATTTGAGGAGACCCACCAGAACAAACAAAATGGCCAGTGGGAGTTGAGGAGCCTGATGAAGGGTGGCAACCGTCACAATTTGCCTTTCCAGCAGTATCTCGAGCAGGGTTACTTCGAGGTCATCGAGAAACCCTACGATGCACATAGCGAAACACGCCTCGCTTTTTCACCCACGATCACTGGCAAAGGGCAGCAATGGTTGGCTCATAAGCTGATCGCAACCGGTCATTTGAGCGTTGGCTTCGGATCCTGAGGAGGACTGCATATGAGCAAAGCATTGGAAATGGCACTGCGCCTGTTTTCACCGAAAGGGGCGCTCCATGAGCCCACCTCTAGTAACTTCAACGCTCTGGGATGTGACGACTTGATCGGTGCCTTGCAGATGGCGGCTAAGGATAATCCCTTGGGCCTGCAGTATCTGATGGCCGATCACTTGGTAGACAAGCAAGCCATAGTTGAGCTGCAGGCATACTTCAGCACAACACTGGGGGACGCGGAGGTCGGCGCTATGGCGCTGGTGATCCTGTTACGTAGGCCACTGCCAGAGCAGCTGGAACGCCTGGTGCTGTCCCACCCGTACTATGACAGGGAACGTCGCCGAGCTGCCGTGGTAATGGAGAAGGCTAAGCGGGCGCACCGTGCCGGTAATGACCATGAATACCAGCGCCTGCTGGCTGAGCGGAATGCCATCCTCAATGCCGCTCATGGTCGCTGTGTTGATGAGATGCTCCAAACTGGGCGTTGCCCACACTGTGCCGGAATCGGCAGGCGGTTACGAATCGGTGGGGAATGTCCCAAATGTCATGGAACTGGGCGTATTACACCTGACATTGCTTTGGTTTCCCGTCGATTCGGTATTGAAACTCAGAGGTCAGTTGAGAAGATAGTAGATGAGGTGATCTGCCAAGCATCAGACCTGGCCCGAACAATGGAGCAGCAGGTGCGGGAGATGAGGGCCGCGTGAAGAAGGGGCCCTAAAAGGGCCACCTTCATATAAAAACAACATCTGTACCAATGATGTCTGACTGCAAGTTATTCTAAGTCTTTGACGACCGTCGTGTTCGAGATTCTTTTTTTACCGGTTATCATTCCCCGAATTAGGTCACCTTTTGTACGATAGTCAATTACAAGAACAGCCAAGACATGAACAAAAATGGCTGCCTGAAGAGTTTGAGCAAAAATGCCATGAATGCCTTCCATTACATCATCACCAAAAAGCTCTTCAAAGTTAGTCAAGATTCCGGTTACTGCTGTTCCGACAAGGCATGCCAACAAAAACATAACCATTAATGAACCGACAGGATTATGACCTGCGTAGTATGGATGTTTGCCATTCAGTGTGTTGTGTATGTAGTCGTAAACATCATTTGGTGTAGGGATAAATTGAAAAAATTTCGCATAATGAGAGCCGTAAAACCCCCATATAATACGAATAACAAGCAATCCTGCTAATGTGTAGCCTACGTAGCGATGATTCCGCTTACCCTCTTCAAGGATAAACAAATTGAGTACACATAACGTTACTGTTAACCAATGAAAGAGTCTGACAATAACGTCCCATACAAAAATCTCATGTTTCTTTTCCACTTAGTCCTCCTTGACCAGAAATAACATCATTTTCAGTGTGTTAATACGACCAGTATACATGACGAGCCGGATTTTTCCATTGTCATTGATAATGGCTGTAACGAGTAGGGGTTTATATCGGAATTGACTCACAACAAAGAAATGTAAGATACTAGCCGAAGCTAAAGGAATGCTTGATATCATTGTAATAATATAAATGCATGATAAGAGGGTTACCCATCTCTTGCCGGGTGTGGTAATGCCATTTATGAATTTTAAAATAGAGTCACCATGAACGAATTCATCAAAGTTTTACTGAACCAACGTAGCCTGCGCGCTGCACTGCGTGACCTGAGCTTCGAACAACTGGCTGAGGCTAAAGAAAAGTTCGATGCAATGTTCCAAGAACGTGAAGAGTCCGCTCTGAAAGAGATGGCTGAGCAAGAAGAGCGCAAAGCTAAATTGGCTGAATTCCAAGCTATGCTGCAGCAAGCTGGAATCGACCCGAGTGAACTGCTGGGCTCTGGGGAAAGCAAAGGCTCCAAAGAATCAGCAGCCAAACGTGCCCCTCGTCCTGCCAAGTACAAATATACCGAAGAGGGTGTAGAGAAAACTTGGACTGGCCAGGGCCGTATGCCCAAGGCAATTGCAAAAGCTGTAGCAGATGGGGCTTCTCTCGAGAGCTTTGCTATCTGACAACAAATATCAGGTGTTGATGTGAGCAGTGCTCAGCGTTAGTATCTTCTGAAGATGGCCAGAGTCCCCGTGACCCTGGCCTTTTTCATTTCTGGCCCGCCTCGTGCGGGCTTTGTCGTTTCTGGGGGGAGGGTACATGGCCAAAGAGGAAGGGTTCGCGACTGCTGCCGCTGCTGCTGGGGTAGCAAAGACGGCGCCGCCTGTTCTTGTGTCCGGCATGACACTGGCAGGGTACTCGCTCAATGATTGGGTGCTGGCTGCTACGTTGATGTGGATTGCCGTCCAGATGGGATGGTTCTTGTGGCAAAACATCATTCGACCCCGGTGTCGGCTGGATGGTGAGTGATGAGCAAGGTCCGCATCGCAATCGCAGCACTCACACTGAGTGCCGCTGGCTTTGTGGGGATCCTGGAGCGGGAGGGATTCGAGCCAAAGGCTTACCCCGACCCGGTACACGGCATCAAACTCCCCACTATTGGGTTTGGCAGTACCGAAGGGGTCAAGATGGGGGACACCATCACGCCCGTCGCGGCGGTGAACCGGAGCCTGCGGGAGGTGCGAGCGTTCGAAAACGCCCTCAAGGCCTGTATCAATGTTCCCCTTCATCAGTATGAGTATGACGCCTATGTCAAGCTCTCCCACAACATCGGCTCCGGGGCGTTCTGCCGTTCTACTATCGTAACGCGCCTGAACATTGGCGATTACCCGGGAGCCTGTGAGGCAATCCTGCTGTTCAAGAGATCTGGAAAGCAGGATTGCTCGGCGCCGGGGAACCGAGTCTGCGCTGGATTGTGGAAAGACCGGCTACGCCTCAATGCCAAGTGCAAGGGGGAGTGATGGACCTGTTCCCGCAAAGCAGAGCGCTGTCGTTTCTGGCTGGCGCATTGCTGATTGCTGCGTTGGTTGGTGGGGGAATGGCGCTTTACCAGTCAGGTCATTCCAAAGGGGTAGAGGGGGAGCGTAAGACCTGGCAGGCAAAGTGGGATGAAGAGGCCGTTCGCCTAGCTACCGCCCGGACCCAGGCAGAGCAGGATGCCCGTGCAGAAGAGCAACGCCGGCAGGCTGAAATTGATGAGGTGAGAGATCATGCACAAGAAGAAATCGCCCAAGCACAAGCTGATGCCACTGCTGCTGGCATTGAGTCTGGCCGGTTGCACGAGCAAGCCCGCCGTCTGGCAGCCCGAGCAAGTCAGTGCGCCAGCAATCCCGGTACTGCCCAAGGAAGCCCGCCAGCCACAGAGCCTGCCATGGTGCTCGCCGACCTGCTCAGCAGGGCTGATGAAAGAGCGGGTGAGCTGGCAGCAGCGTATGACCGAGCTCGAGTATCAGGACTAGCCTGTGAACGAGCCTACGATGCTATCCAGCAGCCTGGACCATGAGACCCCGCCACATCAAGGCGGGGTTTGTCTTTCTGGAAAGGGGGGAGACGATGCGTATGAACGGGAGTGGTGAAATGGTAAACGGTATTGATGTGACAGGAGTCATTGCCAGCGTCGAGCGTTACGACGGAGGCTCGGCTTTGGTTGTTCTTTCCTCCGGTGTTTGCGTTGTGGTTGCGGCGACTCATGAGCCGGTACCGGGGGACACCATCGTTGAAGGCGAGCTGTCTCTCTAAATGGCAAAGACCGATTGGAGCAGCGTGGCAGCTCAGTATCAAAGCGCCTATGCCAAGACTGGCATCAGCCCAAAGGCATGGTGCGAGCAGCATGGACTGAATTACCAGTCTGCCAGGCGCTACATCAAGGCCAGTGATGCGCTGGCTGACGAGAAAATTGCGCAGCCCAGTGTGCGCAGTGCGCAAAATCGTGCGCAATTATCCAAGGGTAACGTGCGCAATTTGGATAAAACTGCGCAAGCCATGCGCAATGAGAACAAAGCCAAAGAGGGAGAGGGAAAAGGGAAAAGAGGACGAGAGGGAAAGTCAGCTTCATCCACACAGACCTCGGCTGGCTCAGGCCAGAACCCGGACAACAACGGCCGAGACCAGAAGGGGCGCTTCGTTGAGGGCAACGCAGGCAACCCCAATCCGCCAGCGAACATCAAGCCCGGCATGCAGTTGACCAAGACCCATGGTGGTTATGCCACGTTCCTAGATGCTGATGAGTTGTTCGACCAGGCTGAAGCACTGCAACTTCGGGATGAGCTGTTATTCACCCGGGCTCGCGTGCTCTCGGTCACCAAAACCTTGAAGGCTCTGCAGCATGACCTGGCCGAAGCGCAGGAGTTGACTGACCGCATTGCGCTCTATGACAAGATCTTGCGTGCTGAGCAGGCTCTCGACCGCAATATCCAGCGCATTGAGTCGCTCGAGCGTACCCTGAGTGCCCTGCGCATCGATGAGGTGAGTGGGCCGAAGATTGAGGCTGAGACCAAGCGCATCAACGCCGCGACCCGCAAGCTGACTGCTGAGGCTGACCTGCTTGAGAAGGATGGTGGTGCTGATATGACGCCAGTCGCAGAGGTCATCCAGTCCCTCCAAAATAGTGCTCAGTCTGGTTTGATGAGTTAGTGCGAAATGTGATCAGTATCTCCAAGAAGAGACCATTTCATAACTAGATTTCTCAGTGTATGGAACACGGGAGAAAGGACATGAAAGTCAAAACATATATATCATTTATGGCTATGGCATTATCAATTTCTGGTTGTAGCTTGGTGGATAAGGCAACTGAAGGGTATGCAATCGATCCATTGAAGCCAGCAGGTTCAGGATTTTTGGATAGTGCAATGGCATTATGTGATACCTCGGCAACGCCCCCTGTAGTAAATGAATTTGAGGGGAAAAATCATTCCTCTGCGCTATGTAATACCAAAGAAAAGAGGAATGCTGCAATATCAAGCCTTATGATTGCATCGGAAGAGCAATGTCTAGTTCATCGTCGTCATATATATGGTAATGAGGCTGTTGCCAATGGAACGCTCGGCACATTCACTAATATATTCGCAGGTGCGGCAGCAGTGGTTACCCCTGAGACGACGAAGTCTATTTTGGCAGCGTTGGCATTATTCACCAACTCTGAACGTTCTTTAATGAATGAGACTGTTTATAAACAAATGTTGGTCACTGCTGTAGATAAAAAGATCGTGGAACAACGTCAGGCTAAAGCCGAGAAGATTTTGGGGGAAATGAATGACCCAGTAGATAAATATACTTTTGAACAAGCCACGTTTGATGTTATGGATTTTCATTCATCGTGCTCATTTATGGAGGGGTTGAGACTAGCCCTTGAAGAGGGGACGAATGGTGCAGAATACAAACGCATAGCTGAGCAGCGCAGTTTACGAGTGGATATAGAACAGGTTAATCAGGATATTAAGTCAAACTCGAGTGACACAGAGTATGTTGATAAGCTAAAGGTTAGAAGGGATACATTAATGGATAAGCTAAACAAAATATAACTATATAAATACACAAAAACCCGCTTCTGCGGGTTTTTTATTACCTGAGAGCCGCCCATGATTGAACCCGACATCTCCCTCATGACTGAGCCGGAGCAGATTTCCTATATCCGCTCGAAGCTCTGCGATAAATGGTGGCGGATGAACAACCTCTACAAGGTGGAGAATGAGCAGGGTGAGCTGGTGCAATTCAGGCTGCGACCGGCGCAGGAGTTGCTGTTCAAGACCATGTGGTGGCTCAACATCGTGCTGAAGGCGCGCCAAATAGGCTTCTCCACTGCCATAGATATTTACCTGTTGGATGAGGCGCTGTTCAACAAGAACATCAAGTGCGGGATCATCGCCCAAGACCTGACGGCCGCCGGCGAGATCTACCGCACCAAAATTGAAGTCCCGTTCGATAACTTGCCTACGTGGCTCAAGGCCTGCTTCCCGATAGCCTCTCGCCGCGGTGGCGCCAACGGGGGTTACATCCTGTTTCGCCATGGCTCCAGTATCCAGGTAGCCACCTCCTTTCGCTCCGGTACCGTCCAGCGTCTGCATGTGTCAGAGCACGGGAAGATCTGCGCCAAGTACCCAGAGAAGGCTAAGGAGGTGCGAACCGGTACCCTGAACGCCATTCACCCGGGCTGCGTGGCGTTCATCGAATCAACGGCAGAAGGGGTGGGCGGCGATTTCCACAGTATGAGCATGAAGTCACTCGAGCTGGCACGAACCACTCACGAGCTGACACAGCAGGATTGGAAGTTTCACTTCTTTGGTTGGTGGCAGGACCCGAAGTATGCGGCCTTGGTCCCAAGGTCTGGTGTAACAGCCAGCAAAAACCAGCTGGAATACTTCGCTGCCGTCGAGAAGGCTATGGGTTGCAAGATCAGTGACGGGCAACGGCAATGGTATGTGCTCAAAGAGGCGACACAGGGTGCGGAGATGAAGCAGGAGTTCCCCAGCACACCGCTGGAGGCGTTCCTGACTTCTGGCCGTAGGGTATTCGACCCGACAGTCACCATGGCCGCAGAGGGTGACTGCATAGCCCCGCTCATCGTCTATGACATCGACCCGGTTACCGGCAGACGCGAGAAGGCCCGCAAGCCTGAACTCTTGGACGAACAGGGCCAGCGTTCACTCGAGAACATGTTGCTGGTCTGGGAGCTGCCCGACCCTGACGAGGATTACGCTATTGGCGCCGACGTGGCAGAAGGCCTCGAGCACGGTGACCGGTCATCGTGTGATGTGGTAGCCAAGAGTGACGGCAGGCAGGTAGCCCACTGGTACGGGCACCTTGATCCTGGTCTCTTTGCCCAACTGCTGGCTCATGTCGGCAAGTGGTATGGCACTGAGGAATATGGCCCGGCTTACATCGGCCCCGAACGCAATAACCATGGGCATGCTGTGCTGCTGGCCCTACGGGATCACTATCCGATACGGCGCATTTACGCCCAGGAGTACATCGACCGGGATCGGGATGATGAGACCCCGCGCCTTGGTTGGCTCACCACGCGACAATCAAAGCCGATCCTGGTGGATGGATTGAAAGAACTGCTGCGAGCCGGCCAGTCCGGGATCTACTGGATAGGCACCATCAGTGAAGCAACTACCTATGTCTATGACAAACGGGGCAGCATGAATGCCCAGACCGGCTGTTACGACGATCAGCTTGTCAGCTACATGATTGCCCAAGAGATGCGGGCCAGAATGCCTGCTCGCATCATCAAGTCCGGCACCGCACGTAAACCCAAGCACTGGATGGCCAACTGATGATCAAGAACCAACCCAAGGCACCCTCACAGGGTGGTCTCGATACCGCGCGCCTGCTCAACCTGATGAGTGACATCAATGGCCAGCCGGATTGGCGCTCTTTGGCTAATCGCGCCTGTGCCTACTATGACAATGACCAGCTGCCAGCTAGCGTGAAAAGGGTGCTGGAAGAGCGTGGTCAGCCACTCACCATCCATAACCTGATTGCCCCCACCATTGACGGGGTGCTGGGGATGGAGGCAAAGAGCAGAACCGACTTGATGGTCATTGCTGATGATCATGATGATGAGTTGGAGCAGATGGCTGAGGCGGTGAACGCCGAGTACGCCGACATGTGCCGGTTGGGAGGGCTGGACCGTGCTCGAGGGGAAGCTTATGCAGGGCAGATAAAGACAGGTCTCGGTTGGGTTGAGGTGCGCCGTCAAGATGATCCATTCGGTCCGCGCTACAAGTTCAGCAATGTCCATCGGGATGAAGTGTATTGGGACTGGCACAGCCGTGAGCCAGATCTGACTGATTGCCGGTGGCTGATGCGCCGCCGGTGGGTTGATTTGGATGAAGCCAAGACCCTGTTTCCGAGCAAGGCCGAAGCACTGACGTGGGGCGTGAATGATTGGGATGGGATAGTCAGCCTGACCTCGATTGAAGGAATGACCCCCGATCTGGTCAGTGCCTTCGATGAGTGGAGCTCTTTTGACAGCAAACAGGTCGAGTGGTGTAGCCGGGAGCGTGATCGGGTTCTGCTGCAGGTGGTTTATTACCGCACCTTCACCACACGCCAAGTGCTGATGCTCGACTCTGGTCGGGCGCTGGAATATGACAAGACCAACCAACTTCATCTTGTTGCCGTTGCCACGGGGCGCGCCAGGTTGGAACGCCGACCGGTAGCCGTGATCCGCGAGTCCTGGTTCGTTGGTCCCCATCACTTGGTCGATCGGCCCTGCAGTGCGCCTCACAACATGTATCCGTTGGTGCCATTCTGGGGATACCGCAAGGACAGCTCTGGTGAACCTTATGGTCTGATAGCCCGCGCTATTCCGGCTCAGGACGAGGTGAATCTGCGCCGTATCAAGCTCACCTTCTTGCTGCAGGCCAAGCGCGTCATCATGGACAAGGACGCCACCAACATGACCCGGGAGCAGGTATTGGAACAGGTCGAGCGCCCGGATGGTTTGGTTGAACTCAACCCCGATCGCGTCAACAAGACCAATGTGAGTGACGCCTTTAAGGTTGAGCAGGACTTCAATGTGGCGGCCCAGCAGTTCCAGGTGATGCAGGATTCGGTGAAGCTCATTCAAGATACCATGGGGGTTTATGCCGCCTTCTTGGGGCAGGGGACTACTGGCCAGTCAGGTGTTGCCATCAGCAACTTGGTAGAGCAGGGCGCCACGACACTCTCCGAGATCAATGACAACTACCGGATGGGCTGCCAACTGGTGGGGCAACTGGCGCTGTCATATCTGCTTGAGGAGCTGGCAGCCAAGAAGAACTACAAGGTGACCGTCAACCGTGATGACCCGCGCCGCCGCAAGGCGGTGGTGATCAACGTGGAGCAGGAAGATGGCAAGCTCAGTAACGATGTGACCCGGCTGCGTGCCCATATTGCCCTGGCACCCATCCAGCAGACCGCAGCTTACAAGCAACAACTAGCAGAGCGAATGACCCAGGCCATGGCACAGCTGCCACCGGAAGCAGCTGCAGCATGCTTTGACCTGCTGGTTGAGCTGATGGATGTACCGCGCAAAGCTGAGTTTGTGGAGCGGATCCGCAATGCCCTCAACATTCCCAAAGATCCCGAGGAGATGGACGACGAAGAGCGTGCCGCCGCCGAGCAGCAGGCCCAGCAACAACAGATGGAGCAGGAGATGGCCATGCGTGAGATGCAGGCCAAGCTGGCTGAGCTGGAAGGCAAGGCGGCCAAGTGGCAGGCCGAAGCCCAACGGATAGCTAAGTTGACCGACTCTATCCGGTTCGAGGATGCGCTTAAGCAGGCCCAGACAGGCAAGACCCTGCAGGAAATGGAGTTGTTGGTTGCCGAACAAGAGGGGATCCAGGCCGAGCAGGCAGCCCTACAGGCTCAGCTGCTTGCCACTATTGAACAGCAGATTGATGCTATCACGCTCTGATTGTTGCTTTCTTAACCTGTCAGCGTTAGGATTTCCCCAACATGGCCCAGTCTCTCGAGATTGGGCCTTTTTGTTTGCCAGATATGACAGTTGTTAATGGTTGTTAAGGTCGGCATTCTTCCACATGAGTCCTTACCTGCCTGTAGTGTAATGTGCATTTTAACCCGCCTTGTGCGGGTTTTTTTGTGCCCAGTCTAAGCCGGGGAGCGTTTTCTCTGAGAGCTTTCCCCCGCTTGGGCAGCGATACCACCCACTGAAAACCCACGAGGATGACCATGGATACGAACATCGATAACCTGACCGGGACTGAAAGCCTGGACGAACTGGAAGCCATGCTGGCGGAGATCGAGCAAGCGCCCGATACCGAGCTATCCGATGGCACTGTCACCAAGAAAACGGACGTAGAGACCGCGCCGTCGGCGGTTGAAGTGGCAGCCAGTACTGAACAAGCCAATGCCGAGCAGGCCGATGAAGTGGCCCAGGTGCCTGAAAAGGTGATCCTGGCCAAGAACGGTCAACACACCATCCCGTATGACGTGCTGGAGCTGGCGCGTAATGAGAATAAAGCCCTGCGTGAGCAGTTGAACAGTTCTCAGCAAGCTCAGGCGGAACGGGACAAGTTGCAGGCGTTGCTGGCAAAACATGGGATTAACCCTGATGCAGACCCCGACCAGCTTAGTCCGGATGAAGCGGCGCAATTAGCGCAGGACTTTCCGGAGATCGGGAAGGCCATGGCTGCAATGGCCCGCAAAATCCAGCTGTTGGAGCAGCCAGCCGTGGTGCAACCGGTTCAGCCTGCCGTTAATCCGGTGCAGGCCGCTCTGCAGGCGGTACCTGATCTGATGAACTGGCGGGAGCAGGACCAAGACCGCTTTGACTTCGCCATCATTGTCGATGAAAAGCTTCAGGTAGACCCCGCGTGGCAAGGGAAGTCACTGGATGAGCGATTTGCAGAGGCAGCTCGTCGCACCAAGTTGGCCTTTGGTGATGTGGAGAGTGCTCCACCGCCCGCCAAGGTCCCCAGCACGGAAGCCGATAAGCCTGCTGACTTCATCCCGTCCAGTCCCTCGGCGCTCGGCCAAACCCATCAAGCGCCCGAAAGCGGTGTTGCCCGTTACGGTTCTATGTCGCAGACCGAATTGGTCGGCGAAATGGGGGCCATGACGGACGCCCAGCTCGAGGCACTACTGGAGCAAGCCGGGTATTAACCCACCACACGATTAACGCGCAAACCCCGACCACTGTGTCGGGGTTTTTGCTTTCAGGTAGGAGAGGATCATGACCCAAGTCACCTCGGCGCAAGCCAACAAGATTATGCAGGCAGCCTTGTTTACAGCTGCCAACCGTTCCCATTCGTTGGTGAACCTGCTGACTGAAGAGGCGCCCAAAGGTGCCAAGGTCAACGGTGGTAAGCAAACCAGTGCGGGAGCACCCGTGGTACGTATCACTGACCTGAGCAAAAATGCCGGTGATGAAGTGGATATGCAGCTGTTCCATCAACTCTCCGGTCGCCCGACCATGGGAGACAAGAAAATAGCTGGCCGTCTCGAGAGTCTGGCGTTTGCCGACTTCTCGCTCAAGATCAACCAGACCCGTCATGGTGTGGACGCGGGTGGCAAGATGAGCCAGAAGCGTACCAAGCACGACCTGATCAAGACCGCTCGCGTGTTGTTGGCTGATGGTTATTACGGCCGCCTGACAGACCAGCGTGGTTTCGTTCAGCTGGCTGGTGCCCGTGGCGACTATGCTGCGGACGACATCATCCTGCCGCTGGCAGATGATGAAGAGTTTGCAGACATCATGATCAACCCGATCACTGCGCCGACCTATCAGCGTCACTTCTTTGGCGGGGATGCGACCTCTTTCGAAACCATCGATGCGGCCGACCGTTTCAATCTCGGTTGCGTGGACAACATGGCGCTGTTTCTGTCTGAGATGGCCAACCCCATCCAGCCTATTCGGATGGTGTCTGACCCGTCAGGTGGCGAGCCCCTCTACGTGCTCTACGTTACCTCGCGCCAATGGCACGACTTTTACACCAGCTCCTCAGGCAAGGACTGGAATGCAATGCTTGCCGCGGTCACGGTGCGCAGTAAAGGCTGGAATCACCCGATCTTCCTGGGGGAAGGGGCGATGTGGCGCGGCATTCTGGTCAAGCCCTATAAGGGGATGCCTATTCGCTTTAACCAGGGAAGTCTCGTGAAAGTCTGTGCGGCCGAGTCTGCTACAGGGGTGGAAGTGGACAAGGTAGCGGGCACCACCATTGACCGTGCAATCCTGCTGGGCGGTCAGGCGCTGGCCAATGCGTTTGGTTCGGGAGAGCAGGGCAGCTCCTTTGGCATGTTTGAAGAGAAAACTGACCACGACAATGCTACTGAGTTGTCCGTTCGCTGGATGGGGGGCTTGCAGAAGATCCGCTTCAAGCAGAAGAACGGCAACATCCAGGATCATGGCTGTATGGCACTGGATACCGCGGTGAGCCCGATAGTTCGCTGATAACCCACTGACGCAGAGGGTCATCAGGCTCTCTGTCATTTGCTGACCAGACAAGGAGCCATATCATGGCCAAGATTAATCTGATAGCCACTTGCCGCCGCTGGTTTGTCGGCGCGTTCGGTAACCTTTCCATTTCCCCAACCTTTATTGCCAAGCTGGCCGCGGTGCCTGCAGGAGATGTGATCGTGTTCGGCGACAAGGTTGAGCCCAACCTCAAGGTGGTGGGGGTGTCTCTGATCACCAATGCGCTGGGCGCCAGTACCACGCTGACGGTAAAGATTGGTACCGCCACTATTGTGAATGCTGAGGGCACGGTAACCGCCGTGGCCAAGTACATTCCGGTGGATGACCTGATGACAGCGGGTGGGCAGGATATCTCCCTCGTAGTCGGTGGTGGTGCCGCAACGGGTATTGCCAAGCTCAAGTTGCATTACGAAGTAATTGGCAACCTCTAACGCCCATCACTGCGCGCCCGGCCCTGTGCCGGGCTTTTTCATTTCAGGATTGGAGATATTGCCGTGAGCGACAAAATTGCCGTGGTTTATATCGGCGACAAGCCGAGCAAGAAAGACACCGTGACCGGTTCCCGCATGGTGTTCCCACGCCATATCCCGGTAGATGTGGAGAGCCATATTGCCATGCAACTGCTGGAGTTCCCCACCGTCTGGATCTGTGCCGAGGCCCTACCTGGTGAGATCCTGCGTCAAGAGACCATCGCCAAGCTAGCTGCCGAGGAGGCAGAACGACTGGAGCGGGAGGCTGCCCGTTTTGCTGAAGAGCAGAGCATGGTAGTCGGCGAACGCGATCTGGCCAAGATGACCAGCGCCCAGCTGGCGACCCTAGTGGTTGGCGAGGAGCTGGACATTGAGCAGCAAGGCGCGCAAGAGAAAGTCGGTGATTACCGTGTGCGAGTGCGTGATGCGCTGAAAGCCAAGCTGGCCGTTGAGCAAGGTAGTGAGTAATGGTGCCGGTGCAAGATAGCCGGTTGGTGAGCACCGCTCCTTTGATCTCGCTGGTTCGCCAGCGGGTTCTCCATTTGCCTCACACAGAAGGCGCTGACGCATTAGTTCATCGCTACCTCATCGAGGCAGCCATCATTTTCTGTAAAAAAAGCGCGCTTATTCATCTGGAGCGCCAGTTTGACGAGGTGTTCGAGGGGCAGACAGTGAGCTTTGCCCTGGCTAGCAGTATCAATCGTCAGGCGAGGCAGGATGTGCGGGAGCCCCAGGTGACTGGGTCTGTGCTTCATTGCATTACTGCTGGTAGCTGCATGCTGACGCCCGGCCTGCACTATCACGCCCAGTCTGCCGAGTCCATCCGCTTCCTTGAACAGCTGAGTGATGTTTGCATCGTTGGGGCCATTGAGCCTCTGCCGACCGCAACGCTGATCCCTTCTGCTCTCGTTGAGGACTACGCCCATGAGCTGGCCTGTGGGGCGGGGTATCTCTTGCAACAGCTTCACGCCAAGGCGTGGACAAACCCTGAACTGGCTCAGATAAATCGTCGCAAGTTTTATGACGGGATCCGCGATGCATACCGGTTCCGCATTGAGCAAACCGAGAGTGCAAGAGTTCAAAACCCAGTCAGAAAACGAAACTTCTTCTGAAATGAGGTGAGTCATGCTGGTCAGTGAAATATTGGATCGGGCCTCAACTGAGTTGACAGATATACCGCGGATTAGTTGGGGTTTGGAGGATTTAATTTCCTACTACAACAGTGCGATATCCGCGATCGCCAGCGCCAGGCCGGACATCTTCATTAAGACCCAACCCTTTGCCTGTGCCGCAGGCACTCGGCAAACCGCGCCTGCTGGCACCATCAAGCTGATAGATGTTGAGCGCAACACGCTCACTGGTAAGTCGATCCGCTATGTGTCCCGCGCTGATCTGGAGAGCTTAATCCCAAGCTGGGCCAGTAGTTCCGGTGGGGAAGAGGCGGAGCTTTATATCCATGAACCCACCAATATCAGTGCCTTCTGGTTGTACCCTGGAGTGAAGGCAGGGATGAGTGTCGAGCTGGTGCTCAGTATTCTCCCTACACCCGTAACGAGAGCCGAGGTCGAGTCGGGAGAGAGCGTTCAGGTTGATGACCGGTATATCACTCCCTGTCTGGACTGGATCATCTATCGCGCGTTCATGCGTGACTCAGAGGTGACGGCTAATGCGTCTAGAGGGCAACTTCACCTGCAATCCTTCACTCAGGCGTTATCGGTCAGCACCGAAACAGATGCCACCATGCTAGCGATGCGAGACAGCCAAGCCAGCACCAACGGACGGCGTCAATGATCCAGATCTACGGAGTGATGACTGATCCCGCTGGCAAGTTGGTACCCGGGGCGATCATCGAGTTGCGGTCCCTCACCACGACCAGCGAAGTGTTGATGGGCTCGGTGCTGACGTTCAAATGTGACGCTGCTGGTCGGTATCGATTCCCGCTGGCTGTGGGCGCCTACGATGTGTATGCCCAGAATGACCAGTGTGGTGACATGGACTACATGGGAACTGGGGTAGTAGTGCCTCAAGGCACAGACGGTTCACTGAACAGTATCCTGGTCGATAGTGGTATCAGTTTGACACCACCTCTGCTTGATCGCGCGGTCGATGCGATGAAAAGAGCGGAGTCTGCGGTTAATGCAACCGGTCAGGATCGGATCCAGACTGGCAATGATGTGAACGCCGCGCAACAGGCTAGCCAGCTGGCAGTCGAACAGGCGAGTGCAGCCTTGGCATCCGCAAATTCGGCAGATAGTAAGGCGGGTGAGGCGGCAACCAGTGCGACGGCGGCAACGGCCTCAGCCACGCGGGCACAACAGTGGGCAGAAAATCCATTGAATGTGGCGGTAGTGGCAGACAAATATTCTGCTCTGCACCATGCAGTCAAGGCCAGTGACTCCGCTGCAGCAGCTACCGTCAGTGCTTCTGCCTCAGGGACAAGTGCCGCAACAGCCACAGCCCAGGCCACCAATGCCAGCGAGAGTGCGGCGACCGCAACCATCAAAGCGAGTGACGCGGCGGCCAGTGCTGGCACTGCAACTACCCAAGCCAATGCTGCCCTTGGCGCCAAGATTGCTGCTGCAGCCTCTGAAGCCCATGCCCTGAGTCACGCCGGCAACGCTGACTCTGCGGCCCAAGCCTCTGAGCGCGCCAAGGTTGTTACGGTTGAGCATGCAGGAAGGGTTGCCACATTAGCCCTGCAGGTATCTGCAGACCGCGCTGAGGTACAAACCAAGTCAGCACAGGTTGCTACCCATGCGGCCACCGTTGCGGTGCAAAGTAGAGAGGTCAGCACCAATGCGGCATCTGTTGCTCAGGGCAAAGTAGCCGTTCAAGGCATGCGTGATGTGGTGGTGGCGAAAACGGCGGAAGCCCTTGCCGCGGCCGATACTGCCAGTGATAAAGCGAGTATGGCAGCACAGGATCAAGCTGCAGCCGCTGCCAGTGCGCAGCAGGCGAGTATGTCAAAGAGCCAGGCTGAAGCTTGGGCTCAGAACCCCGAGGGAAGCGACATTAACGGGCGGCCCGGAGAGTTTTCGGCGCTGCATTGGGCATTGCAGGCCCAGAAGTGGGCGCAGGCCATCACATCACAGCTTGTTTGGGCCGGTCCTTGGAACGCATCAGCAGGTGCGCCGATAGCGCCAGCGCCCCATCAAGGGATCCCGTTTTATCGGATCTCACATCCCGGGGTCATCGCCAGCGAGTCCTATGTGGTAGGGGATTACCTGCACTGGGATCCTACGACTCTTTCCTGGTTCAAAATTGATGGCACCGATGCGGTGATCTCCATTAATGGTATGACCGGTGCTGTCGTGCTGAGTGCGGCGGATGTCGGTGCTCGGCCTGCCAGTTGGGTTCCCGGGTGGGCGGATATCGCGAACAAACCGGTGACCATGCCGCCGTCCGAGCACAACCATCCTTGGTCTCAGCTTTCGAATATCCCTGTTTACGCTTCACGTTGGCCCACGATTGCAGAGATTGATGCGGCAGCCGCTAGTCATACCCATGCCTGGTCACAACTGACGGGTATCCCAGCTTATGCGGCCCGTTGGCCTGCGTGGGGTGAGGTGACCGGTAAACCTGACTTTGCGGCAGCAAGCCACCGTCACGTATGGGGACAAATTGATCAGGTCCCTGTGACGGCTTCCCGTTGGCCCAGCTATGCCGAGGTCACGGATAAACCTGATTTTGCTCCAGCCAGCCATACCCATCCCTACATGGCAGATGGTGGTAGCTATAACACGCTGTACCTGAACAGCTGGTTCCGCTCGACCGGTAACACAGGCTGGCTCAACGAGACCCATGGTGGTGGTATTTATATGGAGGATGCTACCTGGGTGCGGACCTACGGTGGCAAGAAATTCAATGTCACCAATACCGATAGTGACGCGTTGAATACTGCAGGTGGTGTTTATGCCGGAGGAAACGGCAATTTCAACGATGTCTATATCCGCTCTGATCGCCGCCTCAAATCCAACATCACACCTATCACCGATGCTCTTGCCAAGTTGCAACAGCTCACTGGCAATCTGTATGACAAGGCTGGCCAGCGGGAAGCTGGGCTAATCGCTCAGGAGCTGGCAGAGGTTCAGCCAGAATCAGTCTTTTTGAACAAGGATGGCACCTTATCTATCGCTCACGCCGGGGTGTTGGCCTTGTTGGTTGAGGCGGTGAAAGCCCTTGATGAGAAGTTGGAGGTGTTCAGTGGCGGTACCCGATAAACCGTTTTGGCTATCTGCGGCTTATAGCGAGTTTGGGGGGGATCGGTGGTCTTCCAATATTTTGAGCAAGGCGGGGCTATCGCTTCCCCGGTTTGCTGGTGAGCTGGCAGGTAAGAGCTCGTCTGTTGTTCTGAACTTAACTATCGGCGAATACAGCCCAGGTTATGAGACAGAGCTTGGGTATCGGCGAGGACAAATGGGGGCAATCTCGATAGGCCAGTATGAAGGCAAGAATATTAACGCGATCAGCTGCTACGACGATCTGCCGAACAAGCTCTATTTGTTTGTTGAGGGGGACGCGGGGAAATCCATTCGCGTCACTATTTCTGGTCTGGGTACTGCCGTTATCTCGTCGGGTTCAGGCACGTTCAACTCGATTTACAGCTATTTCAATGCAATGCGTGGTTCAGTTGTCCAGGTGACGCTGGCTGCCGCATAAGGAGTCAACATGAGTAACCGAGTCACCCGATATTTCTTCCGTATCGTGGTTTCCGTCGACCAACTTGCAAATACTTTATTGGGTGGCCGGCCGGATGAGACCATCTCGGGCAACGTAGGCTACAACGCAAAACAGGGAAAACGTTGGGCGCTGAGAACGGAGATGGTTATCAATTTTCTATTGCGCAGCCCTACCCATTGTCGTGACAGCATTGAGTATGATGAGCGGAAAATTCCACTCAGGAATGCTTGGTAAGCGAGCCCTTAGCATAACCCCAACATAGCCCTGCTCTCACGAGTGGGGCTTTTTCGTTTCAAGAGGGTGAGGAAGCACCATGACCCTGATCGACATTGTGACCATGCGCGGGATGGTACCGCGGGTGGCAGACCACCTGTTGCCTGATGAAGCGGCCACCTTGGCACAGGACTGTCATTTCGATCGTGGTGTCGTCGCCCCATTGATGAGTGACAAGCGGGTGGGTGTGACGTTGCCTCTGGTACCTCAAACCCTGTTTCACTACTACGGCGATCGCTGGTTTGCCTGGGACAAATTGGTCGAGGTGATGCGTTCACCCATCGCACAGGATCAGTACAACCGGGTTTATTACACCGACGGTGAATATCCCAAGCTGACGTATGACGCTATCGCTACCGGCGGCACGCAAAAGCCTACTGCCTGGTACCGACTTGGTGTTCCGGTCCCGGCGACACCTCCGAATATGCAGTCAGTCACGCCACCGAGCGGCAGCAAGGATGATGACCCTACCGATGATGAAACGCGTTTCTATGTCGAGACTTATGTCACTGGCTTGGGGGAAGAGGGCCCCCCGGGGCCTGCCAGCGGGAAAGTCACCATTACCATCCCAAACTCCACCGTGCTGGTGGGATTGTCTCCAGCCCCAACCAACAACAGCAATATCACCCGGCGCCGGCTCTATCGATCGGTATCTGGTGGTGGGATGGCGGATTACCTGCTGGTTGCCGATCTTCCCATTGCGAGCGTGACGCACAGTGACAGTAAGAAGGATGGTGAGCTTGGACCGGTGCTTGAGACCTATGGCTACATCATGCCCCCGGACAAGATGCGCGGTATCTGCCAGATGGCCAACGGCATCTGTGCCGGGTTCATTGGTAATGCGGTGCTGTTTTCCGAGCCGTTTTTGCCTTACGCCTGGCCGGAAAAGTACAAGCTGACCACTGAGCATGACATTGTGGCCATCGTCGCTATCGATACAGCCTTGGTTGTGGGCACTAAGGGTTACCCCTATCTGTTTCAAGGTGTATCTCCCTCCGCCATAACTGGCCAAAAGCTCTCCTCGGTCCAACAGGCCTGCGTCAGTGCGAGGTCTATGGTGGCACTGGATGGTATGGTTCTTTACGCAGCGCCTGATGGACTGATTGGTGTGGGGGCCGATGGTGGAACCTTGATCACCGAGGGGATCATTACCCGTGAGCAATGGCAGGTGATGAAACCTGACACGCTGCGTGCCTGGTACAGCGAAGGAAAATATGTAGCACTGACCGACAGTCATGGGTTTGTGTTCGACCCGAAATCGGGAGATCTGCGTTGGTTATCTGACCGATGGGATACCGCAGTACCAGACATGCAGCTTGATGCGTTGATGTTGGTCAAGGGCCTTGAGCTTTATCAGTGGCGGGGTGAGGCTACTACCTTGTCGATGATCTGGCGTTCAAAAGAGTTTGTGCTGCCGCCCGGCGTCAGGCTGGGTTGTGCCCGGGTGACCTGCGACTTGATCAGCCAATGTAGCTTCACGCTGATCATTGATGATGTTCGGGTATTTTCGCTTACCGAGGGTCAGATCCCAGTTGGCGTCTTCCGGTTGCCCCCCTTGCGTGGCCGACGCTGGCAAGTTGAGGTGGCCGGCACTGCGGTGATCGAGCGCATTACTCTGGGCTCCAGTATTGCTGAGGTCGCAGCGCAATGAGTAAGAGCTCCTTTCGTGCCAGCGGTACCCCACAGGGACTGACTGAAAACATGCAGATCCTGACTGGCCAGAAAGGAGACCGGCTGGATAAAGCGCTGACTCTGCGCGAAGCAGCAGCCATTGGCATGATCAACCTGCGTCGCAACAGCAGCGGTGCTGTGGTGCCAGAAGTGCCACCAGATAAGTCAACTGATCCTGTGTGGTCTGGTGTGCAACCGCCAGTTGCTCCGACGAGTGTTACCGCTGACGAAGCATTTCATACCATCACCCTAACTTGGGATATCCCAGGGTATAAAGGACACTCATACGCTGAGATATTGCGGGCAGAGGTGGACAATCCCGCCATCGCAGTGGCGATCGGTACAACTCTGGCGAATGTCTACTCTGACTCCGTAGGTAAGGGATATAGCGCCTATTACTGGGTGCGTTTCATCAACAAGAATGGACTGACAGGACCACTTCATAGCACTGCAGGCTTGAAGGCCAAGACTAGCCCTGACGTGGATGAGATCATTGCCTCAGCCACCAAGTTTGCAATCTATAACCCGGCAAACCCGAGTGCGAAAGAGATCATATTCGGGGTTACTGATGATGGCCGGGTTGCCATCAAAGAGGCGGTCATCAAGGCTGCCACCATCCAGATCCTTCACTCAGAGAAGATCACCGCCGACTACATCAAGGCAGGGGTCAGTATCAGTGCTCCCTTGATCACTGGCGGCCAGCTCGATATGGGGGATTCCTTCATGGCTGGAGGCTCTGCAGGTTTTGGCAAGGGCGGGCCATATGCTGGTTGGGGCTGGGGTTGGTACACCATGATCTACTCCGATGGCAGCCTGTTCACCAACCGCCTGCGGGCGGAGGGCGGATATGTCAAAAATATCACCCTGGGTAATTGCACGATTGAGCAAGATTGTGTTGTTAAAGGCACAGTTTACGCAGAGAAAATAGTAGGTGACGTAGTCAGGATTTATGACGCATCTGGTGGCGGAAATATAGTTATTGAAACGCAAACTTTCGCTAGGAATGTCATTTTTACAATAATTCTTAACTCTGGTTCATATTATCGAGAATGCCAGGTGATGCTTGATGGAGTAGTTATTGGCAGTGGTAGAGTTCAAGCATTCTCTATTACCAGCGGCTTTGCTCCAAATTCAAAGTCACTTTCAGTAGCTGCGCTATTGTCTGCCAATGTTGACCATACAATCAGATTTAATAGCTGGGGTGAGGGTAATGAAACATCTTCATCATGCATGGTTGTTATTGCCAAGGCGTAAACATGAACTCGGAAAAAATTAACTGTATAGCTACGGCATGTGGTGATTTAGAAATGCCATCAAGCATCGCGAACGCCATCCAAGAACGGAGGGCGTTTTTGTTTGTGCGTGGCGATGATGGCTTTGTCCTCAAGCCACTGGCTGAGAATGGCGTCACCGGTGTGCTGGTATGGGTCGGCTGGGGAACCGGCGGAGCACCGGAGAGGCATCTGCCCGAGGTGAAGCGGCTAGCGCGCATGGTCGGAGCCCGTTGGCTGCGTTTTCATTCTGCTCGCAAGGGCTGGCTCAAGCTGGCGCCAAGAATGGGGTGGGTTCGTCAACAGGATGATGCTGACGGCCTCTATGTGTTTCAGATCAGCCTGTGAGAGGTGGGTGATGGGGAAGGGTGGCTCGAATGAAATCAAGGAAACAGAGGCCCAGAAAGCTGCCGCGGGTGTGGCGATGGAACAGTGGGATCTCTACAAGAACGACCTGCAGCAGTATGAAGGCCTCTTTATGGACAAGGTCGATAACCTCAATCGCGAACAGCAATACGACAAGGTGGCTGGAACAGCAGCCCTTGGTACAGCTCAAGCCTTTGGCGAGGCTCGCTCTGGATTAGCGGACGACTTGGCTGCCGGTGGTGTAGATCCGACTAGCGGTAAGTACCAGGCAGCAATGGAAGGTTTGGAAACAGACCAAGCTCTGAGCCAGACAGACACAACCAACAGAGCTCAGTCCAGCCAGCAAGATCTCTATGTGGCAGGTCTCAAGGATGTGGTGAGTATCGGTGCTGGTCAGAAGGCAGAGTCTCTCGCCGGTATGGGCGACGTGGCTAATACCAGTTTGCGTAAGGCGATGAGCGATGCCCAAACCTCGTTTCAGGATAAGCAGGCAACGGCAGGATTGGTGGGCACATTAGCCGGCGGGGCGACCGCTTATGGGCTTGGGCAGCTGAAAGCCCCTGTTGTGGCAGGTAGCAAGAAGATCAGCCCGACCGCATCCGTGTTGCAAAACAAGGGTTACTAAGGGGTAAACGATGGGATATGCCGCAGACACTTACGCAAAGATTACCCGAGAGCAATATCAGGATTGGAAGACCCGCTTCTATCCCAAGCAGAAAGAACTGATGGAATTGGCCACTAATGGCAAGTTGCTCCAGGACCAGTTGGGGAGGGTCGATGGGAATAATGCCAACTCCCTGCGCTCGGCCCAGCAAGCCACGGCCAATCGCAATGCCCGCATGGGGGTTGCTGCCCCCTCACTTGCCAGCGACAACAGCCAAGGGCTGCGTTCGGCCTTGATGACAGCGGGTACAGAGAATGGTCTGCGTGAGCAGGAGCAGGCTCGACAGATGGGGATCTTGACCGGAGCTGATGCTGGGCTGCGTGATGCAATCAAAACGGGAGGCAAGGTCTAATGGGTTACGGAATTCTTGATATCGGCGCTCAGACGCGCCAGCAGGGGATGGCTGGCCTGCGTGATGCGGCAAGCCGAGAGCAAGAGGTTGAGATGGCAAACAAGGGCCTCAAGTCTGCTCGTAAGGCCCAGACTATGAGCGCAGTCGGAACGGGCGCCGCAGTTGGCACCATGGTCATGCCTGGCATCGGTACTGTGATTGGTGCTGGCGTAGGTTTTCTGGCTGACAGTCTGTTTTAAGGGGGTAAGTGATGGGCGTATCAGGATTGGCAGAGGGGTTCTTGGCCGGATTCAATACCATGGACCGTTATCAGCGTGGCCAAAAAGACGATGAGCGTATGGATAAGTCCATGAGCTTGCGCGATGCCATGTGGCAGAACGAGCAGGATCGGCAGCAAGTTGCTGACGAGCGCTACCAAGAAGGTATGGAGTACGGCAAGGATCGTGACAAGGTAGCCGACGAGCGCTATGACAAGCAGTTTGCACTGACGGAGCGACAAGTTAAGGCTTCTGAAGCGCGGGCGGGCGCCGCAGAACGTCGCGCCAGCGCCGGCGAAGCACGTCAGCAACAGGAGTATCAGTGGCAGCGTGAACAACGTGAGAAGCAACTGTTCCAACAGGAGAATTATCCGATTATCCAGTCGGGCTGGCAGGCTGTGGCTGAGGGTAAAGACCCCGGAGATCAATTCTGGGGCGTTGTTCGTGACAAGCGGGCAGGGTCCTACAATCCTGAGCGCTATCTGCAGCAGGGCTATGCTGAGGCCGGGAAGACCTTTGTCACCTATGCTGGCAACCTGATGCGCCAGGCACAAGAGGGCAAGCTGGACCCCTCAACGCCAGAAGGCCACGCCATGGTTAACGATCCAAAGTTTATCAAGGCGGCTGGGACCCTCTATCAGGATGAGGTCAATAAGGGGGTGGGGGACATTGACCCTGACACCGGGAAGACCATCACCGCCAAGCAGCTCCACAACATCATGATGACCCCGGACGGACGCGGGGTGCTGCTGGGGGTGGAGGTCACCTATGACGATGGCAGTAAAGATGTGCGACCGGTCACCAATAATCGGAGCTCGTCACCTGATGATCCCCCCAAAGTGATCCCCATCAACGACTTTTTGAAGCCTGCGTACCAACGAGCTGCCTTGGCAAAGCACATGATTGATAATGCAGACCAGCTGCGGGCCTCGCTTGGCCTGGTTGCAGGTCCAGATCCGGGCGGTTATAAGAAGGCTGTGACTAATCTTGAAAGCCAGCACGGGCAGAACCGGGCGCGGATCTCTTCAAGCAACACTGAGGACAAGGATATCCAACTCGAGGCTCTGGATGCCCAGCTTGAGCAGAGCAAAGCTGCTTTGGCAGACACATACGGCATGACCAGCAAGCGTGAAGACGTGACCATCAGCGCGCCCATTAAGGCGTTTGTAGGTGAGGACCCTGACCGACTGCAGTTTGTGAAAGAGGCGAACCAGCACGGTAAGCTCAATAGTCTGCTTGAGAGCCCGGCCAGAATGAACACCGCGTTCGAGATGTGGCGCCAGCAGGCCGCCAAACAGAAGAAGGCAGAGCAGGCGACGGTAACTGCCACCCGACTGCGTGACACGACGATGGACGCCTATAAGGCGATGAGTCTGGCCCAAGGGCGCCAGTAGTTGCCTTTACCCCCTCCCAGCGTTAGCATCTTCCCATAGTCGGCCAGTCTGTTTATTGGCCAGCACTCCCCCATTCAAGCCCTGAACGGTTCGCCGCTCGGGGCTTTTCTTTTGCCAAAAATCGAGGATGCCATGGATAAGCCTGGACTGCGTGATGCCCTGCCACAGCCGCAATCATCCGATACCCGTAATGATCCGTTCTGGCGCAATCTGGATAGCAGCCTGTCTGCCGCTTCTGTTGCCCAGCAGCGCCCTGTCGCCGCCTCGGCTCGCAATCTTGATGTGGGGCTTGGGGATGTAGCCCGAGGCATTGGCGCTGGCGCACTTGACCTTGTCGGCGGGATCGGTGAGCTTGCTGGTCAGGCGAGCAAGTTTGGCAAGGAGCAGGGTGGCAAGAATGCTGAGGAAGTTGCCAGTGATGGCGGTGACTACCTGGAGCAGTCACGCGCCAACATGGCTCGTAAGCTCAGCCCCGTATTGGACTTTGTGGCGGGCGCCGGGGGGCTGGCCAAATCGGGAGCAGGATCACTGACCGAGGGGATGAGCGATGATGCTAAAGAGGCAATCAACCGCCGTTTGGTCGATGAAACTCCCGAGGGGCGCCTTACCATGGGGGATGGCGCTGGTGATATCGATGTTTGGGCCATGAAGATGGCGCAGGGCGTTGGCTCTTTGGTGCCAACCTTGCTGGCCGGTGGCGTGACCGGTGTTGCAGCCAAGGCAAGCATTGGACGGGCGGTGACGGCTTCAATGGTCAAGCGTGGCGCCACGCAGCAGGTGGCCGAGGCGGTAGCAGCCAAGACCGTCTCCAAGCTTGCCACTGGTGCTGCTATCACTACGGGGGCAACTGGTTCGGTCGGTAGTGCTGGGGTGAATACCAAAGATACGGTACTGGGTATGAGCTATGACGAGCTCGCAGCCAGTGACACCTTCCGCCAAGCCTTCACACGCATCGACCAGGATCAGCAGACCCAACACCTATCCGACGATGAAAAGCTGACACTGGCCCGAGAAGAAACGGCCAACCTTGCCAGCCGTGCCACCATGAGCGACGCCAAGACCTGGGGCGCCGCTGCTATGGGCTCCATGATGGGTGACGCCATGTTGTTCAAGATGCTGGCAGGGAGGGCTGCTGCTGGCGGCATGCTTAAAGGCGCTGCCAAAGGGGCGCTGGGTGAGGGCTTTGGCGAGACCCTTGAAGAGGGCGTTCAGCAATATGCAGTGAACGAATCCCTCAACGAGGTGGCTGCGGCCGACATCGACCCGATGAAAGGGGTGGTATCGAGTGCGCTGGAAGGTGGCCTTATCGGTATGGGCACGGGTGGCGCTGTTGGTGCTGCTGGCGGCCTGCGTGGTGGTAAGCATGTTGGGGTGCAAGAACCGGGAACTGGTGACCCACTCACTGAACCCGTCTCGCCGGTAATAGATGAGGCAGCCCCTGCGGCAGATCCCATTCCCGTAGATGATCCTGCACAGGCGGCAGCGCCTGATCTGGCTGCTGCCGTGGATGATTTGGCGGAACCCGGGCTAACCAGTACCGAACAAAATCCGCTTGGCCCAAGTCAAAGCCAGTTTGATGAATTGAGGGATGTGCCTGCATACCTGCGCCAAGACGATACTGCCGAGCGCTTCCAAGGCATGGCTGAGGATACAGAGGTACAGCGCGCCTTGTCTGGTGAGTTCGGCCCGTCTGTGCAAGAGTTGGTCGCCGCCCAGATCAACAGGGGGGAGCAGGGACCAAGCCTCTACGAGCAGGCCCAGTCTGGCGCACTTGGGGTGGATCCGTTCGCTGGCAACAAAACTGCCTCCCAGGTTGCAGCAGAGGGGCGCAAACCGAAAGCTCTGAGGGCGCCAACCGAGCAAGAGCGAGAGATAGAGGTCTATCGGCAGACGGCAGAGCAGAAGCAAAAAGAGAGCTTGGCTCAACGGGAGACGTTACAGGATGCCACGTTTGAGCCAGGTATTGAGTCGCAGTATGCCGCAGAGGTTGCCACACAGGTTCGTGATCAAGCGATCGCGCGGGCTGGCAGTGAGACAGATTCGATCTTTGGCCCGCTTCAATCCTTACGCATTACCCGTAAAGGCAAGCCGTTTGCCAGTGAGAAAGAGGCTCTGCTAGCCAGTCGCAAGGGCAAGGAGACCCCGGTACCGCTTAATGGTGGCGGCTTTGGGGTGGCCGAGATTGTTGAGCTTGAGCAAGCAAGAACCACGCAACACGACGATTTCCATCCTAGCCAACCACAAGCAGAGGTGAGCAATGAGCCCGTTACCCCAATACCTTCAATCAGCAGTGAGCGACAAGGTGATCAGCATGGGGCAGGCCAACAAGCTGCAGCAGGTTCTGAGCCAGCCCCTGCCGAACTCACCGACCGAATTGGAGCCGGAGATCCGCCAGCTCTCGCTGCTGCTCTACCTGTACCAGATGGACCATCTCTTGATGACCCGACACTAACAACCCCGGCCACTGATGCCGGGGTTGTTGTTTCTGGGGCTGACACACCGGTAGCTCAGCCTAAGCCCTGGCATGAGGCCATTGATAACCCTGACGGTACGATCACCCTGAAAGGTGATCTGTCGGTGATCAAGCGCTGGGCCAAGGATACCGGCGTGAAGGTGATCCCAGGCAAAGGCGGGTTGGTTGTGGCCACGTCTTCGGCCGCCAAGGTGCGAGAGTTTGCCAAGCCTGCCGCCCGTGAGCCGGTGCAACAGATTGAAGCCGCTCGCGTCGAGGTGGCCTCAGCGCCTACCGACGCGCAGAAAGAGGCCGGCAACTACAAGAAGGGCCATCTCACGCTGCAGGGGCTGGATATCACACTCGAGAACCCCAAGGGCTCCAACCGGTCAGGTACCGATCAGGATGGCAAGGCGTGGCAATCGACCATGGCCCACGACTACGGCTACATCAAGCGCACGCTCGGCGCTGATGGTGATCACGTGGATGTGTTTATTGGTGATCAGCTAGATAGCGAGACGGTCTATGTGGTGGATCAGGTAGACCCCAAGACCGGCAAGTTTGACGAGCATAAGGTGCTGATGGGCTTTGCTGATGAGCAGGCCGCTCGGGATGGCTACCTTGCCAACTATGAAAAGGACTGGAAGGGACTGGGCGCCATCAAGGCCATGCCGATCGCGGCGTTTAAGCGTTGGCTCAGTGACGGTGATACCACTAAGCCTGTGGTTGCGGGCAAGGCCGAGCCACAGAGCAAGATCGCAGATTTTGGCGAGAAGATTGGTGGGGCACGCAAGGATACCTGGACGGCGTACCGCGACACAGTCGAAGGGGAGACCGCTGAACAGATCAAGGCATTACCTCTCTCCAAGGCGTGGCCGGTACCAGACTACGACAAGCTGATTGAGTCTGGAATGGATCGCCATGCGGTAGCAATTGCCAGGGCTGCTCGTGATGCTATCCCAGCCAAGCCTCGCGTCAGTTATAAGGTCGGTAATTGGGCGCAGGCGGTGAAGTCGCTGCGCGACCTGTCCCTTGGCCTGATGGATGGCACCCTTGATGCCGATGCGGCAAAGCGCGTGATCTCGAGCAGCGGCCTGCGCAGTGCCCATGCGATTCAGCACCGGGCAGACCTCTATGTGGCGGTCGGTCACCAACGAAGTCTGGCCGATCTCTCCCTCAGTCTGGGAAGTTACAGCCTCTATGAAGGGGTGAAGTACAACCCACCTAAGGGTATTTGGACCCTGAGCCGAGAGAGCAAGTCGAGTGTCTTCGGCAACTGGCCGCGGATTATCGCGTCAGGGGCGAGTAAGGCTGAGGTGATTGCTGCGTTCAAAGATCGCTATGACCAATTGACGCAAACGGGTAGTAAACCCAAAGCCATCTCATTTGCCATCTACAGCCGCCGTAATGGCCAAGGTTGGATCGTCGGGAAGAAGGTGGGCCGCAACCACCTAGACCTGACAGAGGCATTCGATAGCGTCAGTGATGCCAGAAAGTACCGGGATAATCACTATGACGAGCTGGTCAGCAAGCTGGAAAAGGCCAAGGAGATCCCGCATGAGCGCCGTGACACCAACCAGCCTCGTGTGGGGGAGGACATGCGGGGTGGGGCCGACGTTACCCCTGATCTGTTCGGTGAGGCATTTGGCTTTCGTGGAGTGGAGTTCGGTAACTGGGTGGAGCAGGGCCGTCGTCAGCGGGACTTGAACAATGCCTACGATGCGTTGATGGATATGGCGGCAGTGCTGGGGATCTCCCCCAAGGCGTTGTCACTCAATGGTGAGCTGGGACTGGCGTTCGGAGCCAGGGGATCTGGTGGGGTTAATCCGGCAGCGGCTCACTATGAGCATGGGAAGGTGGTGATCAACCTCACCAAGATGAATGGAGCCGGTTCGTTAGGTCATGAATGGTGGCATGCGCTTGATGGCTACTTTGCCAGAACCCGGGGACAACCAGGCGACATGATGACTGAGGCACTGGATGTGTCTTTGGCGGCCCGGGAGAGCCCATTCGTCCATCGTGGCGCTGTTCGTAAAGAGATGATCGAGGCCTTCGGTGCCGTCAACCGGGCCATTAAGCGCACCGCGCTCAAAGAGCGGTCGCGCAAGCTGGATGACAAGCGTAGCAAGGCGTACTGGACCACCGAGCGTGAGCTGAGCGCCCGGGCGTTTGAGTCGTACCTGATAGCCAAGCTGCAAGACCAGAGTGCCAGTAACGATTATCTGGCCAACATTGTCAGTGAGGCGTCCTGGGATGCAGAAGCTGCGCTGGGGATGCGGCTTGATGAGAGTTATCCCTACCCGACAGCCGGGGAGGTTCCTGCCATCCGGGCTGGTTTTGATCAGTTTTTTGACACTATTGAAGAGCGTGAGGAGGGGGAGCGCCGGATCCTGTTTTCCAAGCAGGCCATGGCGCAAGGCGACAAGCCAGCCAAGCACCTGACCCAGAAAGAGGCGGAGCTGGTCACCAAGATATGGTTCAGGCAGTACCAGGGGGCAAGTGGCATTGATGTGCAGATCCACGCTACCCAGGCAGAGCTTGAGCGGGCGCTGGGGCTCGATGCCAAAGAGGGGTTGATCCGGCGAGCGGCGTTCGATGACGATGCCAGCACTCTGCATGTGGCCGCCGACACGATTGCCAGCCCTACCCGGATGCGTGAGATCTTGCGCCATGAAGTGTTAGCCCACTACGGCCTTGCCAATGTGTTGGGCGATGGTGAATACACCAAGCTGATGAGCCGCCTGATCCAGTCCAAGAAAAACCCCAGTATGAAGGCCGTATGGGACTGGGTAGATACTCACTATGCCGACGAGGATATCGGCGTACAGGCCGAAGAAGTCGTTGCTCATTTGGCTGAGTTAGAACCAAGCGCTTGGCGCAGTGGCTGGGATCGGGTCGTTGCCTGGGTCACCAAAGCCCTGCGCTCAGTTGGTTTTGTGCCTGATGGTATAACTGCTGCTGAGGCTCGGACCCTGATCGAGGGGCTGGGCAAGAAGATGAAACGTCCCGATGCCAGCCGGATTGGGGCTGATGGCGATGGGTTGTGGTTCAGTGCTGAACGCTCGCCCTGGAAGGAGGGCTTCCCTGAGGTCATTTTGCACGGCCGGTTGGGGGATGCGACCAGCCACCCAGATTATGAGGCCGCCAAAGGTGGAGATGATGCTGCAGCTCGGAGACTGGTTCGCGAGGTGCTATCACCGGATGCGATTAGGCAGCTCAAGGAGGTGATTGGTAGTCGCTCAGCCATTGCCCTCGGGGTACACGCTGAGGAGGCCGTTAGCCGCAATGCGATCCCCAGTGCAATGGCAGATATCTTGGGCAAGGTACTGAGCATCGAAGTAGATCTGGAGATCATGCAGTCTGCCAAGGTTGGGCGCACGGCGCAGGACGGCTTTGGTCGGTTGGCAAATCAACCCGGCTTTAATGGCCCAGTCCGCAAAGACAAACCCTATCTCATTATGGATGACACCCTGACCCAGGGCGGCACCCTGGCTAACCTCAAGGGGTACATTGAGAATCGAGGCGGGGAGGTGTTGGCTACAACGGCATTGACCGGCAAGCAGTATTCCGCCAAAATCGCCATAGATAGCTCAACCCTTGAGCAGTTACGAGAACAGTATGACGGCACAGGCCTTGAAGCGTGGTGGCAAAACCGATTCGGCTACGGCTTTGACTCCCTCACCGAGTCCGAAGGTAGATATATCCTTCGTGCCAAGGATGCTGACAAAGTCCGAGATCGAGTCGCTGCGGCAGGACCGCAAGCGCCGGCACGAGGCGAACATGATAGCCCTCGAGACGATGGATCTCTCCCGCCTGATGGTCTGAAATTCAGCCAAACCAATACCGTCGCTGACAAGGCGATGGAAAAACTCAATCTGGGCCCCAAGCCTGACATCATTGATAACACCAAAGCCAACCTTGCCAAGCTGCGATCGGTAGATCGCGGAGTGGTCCAGTCATGGGTTGACCGCTTCATCAAGAAAGCCAACACCGAAGTGCTCGATGCCTTGGCTCCCATCAAATATGCAGAGCAAGCCGCAGGTATTACGGACGCTGCCGACTCTGGCTATATCGCCGCACGGATGGCCACCGGTGCTGCCTCTACCATGCAGGCGACCATGCTCTATGGCCTGCCGGAATGGAAGGATGGGGTGATCCAGCGCAAAGCCGGAACCGGTGAGAAAGATGCGTTGCTGGGGATCTTCTCTGACCTGGGGGCTGACCTGCATAACTGGCTTGGCTGGATGGCCGGTCACCGGGCTGAAATCCTGCTGGGGCAGGGGCGTGAGAACCTGCTCGATGCTAATGACATCGCTGCGCTGAAAGGCGTTGGCAAGGGCAAAGAGGCCAAATTCATCGAGGCGAAGTCCCGTTGGAACCGGCTCAATGCCGCCACGCTGGATCTGGCGCAGGAGGCCGGGCTCTTTACCGCTGAGGCGCGGGCCGAGTTCGAGAGCGAGTGGTATATCCCTTTCTTCCGAGAGTCGGAAGATGGCGATGTGATCGCTCCCTTCAAGCCGAAGGGGATCGCCAACCAGAACGCCGGTATTAAGAAGCTCAAAGGCGGTGAGGCCAACACCAACGATCTGCTCGAGAATATCTTCACCAGCACTAGCAAACTCATCGATGCCTCCATGAAGAACATGGCAGCGCAAAAGACAGTCTGGAACCTGGCGGATACCGGTCTCATCGAGGTGGTGGCCAAGCCAAACATGATGGATTGGCGGGCGCTCAAGAACGGCAAAGACCTGATCACCGTCAAGCTGGAAGGTGAGGACTACATGATCCGGGTGGAGGATCCTGACCTTTACCGCGCCATGACCTTCTTCGATCGCCAACCATTTGGCTCAATGATCAACGTGGCAGCCAAGGCCAAACGCCTGCTGACGGCGGGGGTGACCGCATCCCCCGAGTTCATGCTGCGCAACTTTTTGCGTGACTCGCTCTCCAGCTGGGTGATCAGCAAGGATGGCTTCAAGCCGGTGATCGACTCCATAAAGGGGGTGAGGAAAACCTTGGCCATGGATGGCAGCACCATCGACGTGATGTTCAGCGGTGCCAGTTTCCTTGGCGGCTACGTCAACGGCAATGACCCCACCGCCATGGCTGATACGGTGCGCAAGTCGCTGCGCCGAAAGGGGATGACGCCAGAGCAGATCGCCAGATATGAGAAGTCCATCATCCGAAATGCGGCCCACGCCAAAGGAGTAGTAGCCGACGTGTGGGAGAAGTACAACAGGCTTGGTGAGGGGCTGGAGAATGCCAACCGTGAGGCGGTCTATGACGCAGCCATCAAGGCTGGCAAGAGCCATGCCCAAGCCGCCTTTGAGTCGAAGGACTTGATGGATTTTTCAATGCTAGGGGCGGGCCGAGCAATTCAAGGCGCGGCCATGGTGCTGCCGTTCTTCAATGCCCGCCTTCAGGGGCTGGGCAAGCTGACCCGTGAGTTGCGTGACAACCCGCGCGAGATTGCCAAGCGTGCTGGCATGATCACCGCCATGTCGCTCGGCCTGCTGGCTGCCAACTGGGACGATGAGCGGTATGAGGAACTGCCTGACTGGGACAAAGATACCAACTGGCACTTCTTTATGGGTGATCAGCACTTCCGGATCCCTAAACCGTTCGAGATTGGGGTGA
Organism: Aeromonas sp. MdU4; assembly: GCF_041929505.1. Lineage (NCBI taxonomy): Bacteria > Pseudomonadati > Pseudomonadota > Gammaproteobacteria > Aeromonadales > Aeromonadaceae > Aeromonas > Aeromonas sp. MdU4. The sequence continues at coordinate 71,177 of NZ_JBHFMW010000008.1, forward strand.
TGTTCGGCACCATTCCCGAGCGTATGGTGCGAGCCCTTGGCGACAAGGACACCGGCGCTCAGTTTGGCAAGGCGGTGGCTCGGGCGATCGGCGATACCTTTGCCCTCAATCCTACCCCCCAACTGGTCAAGCCGATGGTGGAGGCCGCCTTCAACTATGACAGCTTCCGAGGTGGTCCCATCGATGGCCCTCAGGATTTGGCTGTGCGTGCCGAGGCCCGCTACAACGAGCAGACCAGCTTGCTGATGCGCGAACTGGGCGATCTGTCAGGCTTCTCACCCAAGCAGTTGGAGCACCTGCTGATCGGCTACACCGGCACTATGGGCAGCTATGTGATGGCGGCGGCAGACGGGTTGATCCGCGCGGCCCGCCCTGGTGAGTCAGCCAGCTGGCGTGCCGACGAGATCCCTTTGGTGAAGGCCGTGTACCGCGGTACCGGGCCAGCCAAGTCAACCCAACACATGCAAGAGTTCTACCGAATGCTCAGCGAGGTGAATCAGCTCAAACGCACTGTTGATCAGTACCGTAGTGAAGGGTTAACCGATAAGGCCAACGTATTGTTGGAAGAGCAGGGAGGGATCTTGAAGGCCCGACGTAGCTTGAGTCGAACCCAGCAGCAAGTTCGGGTGGTTCGCAACAAGATAGAGCTTCTCCAGCGTGACAAGACCCTGGGCGCCGAGGAGAAGCGCCGGCGCATTGATGAGTTACTAGCACGCAGAAATGACCTGGTGTTCCAAGCGGTAAACCATAACCGGCAAAACTGGGAGTAGCGCAATTGCGGCCCTGGTTGAGTGGTACTCACGGGGATAGGGTGGAGGCTTTAACCAGTGAGGACTCGACCATGTGGATACTGCTTGCGCTCGTATGTATGGTGCTGGCGCTCAAGACATTTAGTTTCAGCTTCACGCTGGCATTGATCCCGTTTGCCTTGGGGTGTTTGTGCTTTAGCCAATCCGATCGAGAGAGCCTAGACAACTTTATGGCCTTCGGCTTCATGCTGATCCTGATAGGTTTTGTTGTGCTAATTGTTATTAGTTTCTGGTGATATTTCGATCACAGTTTTGACAAAGAGAGAGGGGGAATGGAGAGGGGTGGTTGATTTTAATACTCCGCTGGAGTGAAAGGTGATAGCGTCCCTTCTGTACTGTATGTGCATACAGTGTTTTCACAGTCGAGAGATTGAGAGGCAACACGGGGGGCCACAGGATGGAATTAATACTGGCGGAACTTGACGCGTATCTTGAGGACGTAGATCTAACTCTTCAGGATCGGGAGGCAATCGCGCGTATTTTGGAACGACTTCGCGATGAAGCTACCGCGTTATGACATGACGGAATTCAAAATTGGCCCGCCACTGTGCGGGTTTTTCTATGTGCGCTGTCCAGGTCTGAGATGTGTTCAATTGATGCTATGCAAAAACGGTGAAAACTATGGGTCATAAATGGGTCATATATGGGTCAAGCTTTCGACCTAACAGATTGGATGTGTGACATCGACATTATCATTATCCATTGATTATTAAGCGTTTTAGCTAACAGAGTTGATTTGTTATCATGGCTCAGGGTTTGGCTTCAAGATGCCCTTCTAAGGCATAATATCCTGTAGAACCAACCTTTTATGCTTTCATTTTTTGCTCGTGGGTTATATCTGGGTCAACAAAACCCGGTTTCTCAGCCAGTTCATCCCTGTCATCGGGATTGTCGTTGCTAACCTACTGAGCATACATGGTGCGGTTCATCCCCAATCTTTATGGCCAGGTTGCTTGGCAAGGTTGGCTGGGTGAGCTCCCGCCATCAGAAGCATTGAGGCATAGCTGTGGCGCAGCTGACACGTTCCCTATGTGTCAGCTGCGCTTTTTGTTATGAGGCAAGCTCGGCAGGCCCTTAGGAAGCTTCTGCTGACAGCTCGGATCGCACCTCTGATGCCGCACGAAGTATCGGCAGTCCCATCATTGCAATCACCACCATCGATAGCCCGGATGCAATGGCCACGCCGAAGCCCGCGCGCGCACCATAGGCATCGATAACCAGGCCAGCCAGTAGTCCGCCAAGCGCAACACCGATGCTGATGCCTGTCGTCATCCAGGTCAGTCCTTCGGTGAGCCTGGCAGCGGGCACCACAATAGTGCCAAGAGTCATGACAATCACCATCGCCGGTGCGAACGAGCAGCCGGAAATTAAGATCATCACCGCCATGATGTAGACGTTCGGTGCGAGGATTGGCAATAGGGCCGTTCCGGCGGTGACCACGATCCAGAACAAGAACTGCTTCTCCATTGGCAGGGCAATCCTCAATGCGCCAAAAGTCAGCCCCGCCACCAGTGAACCCAGGGCATAAGCTGCCAGGATGAAACTGGCTGCCGTTGGCCAGCCTTGTTCATTGGCGAATGCGACGACGGCAACGTTGGTTGTACCGCCGATCACGCCCATAGCCAGAAGCGCCAGAATGATGATGCGAAGGCTCGGGATCTGTAAGATTGACTCTCTTTTTCCTCCGGTGTGTTTCGCCAGGACGACCTTTGGCTCAGTTTGTCGTTGCCGAATAAAGACGGTCACGCCAATAGCGAGTAGTAAGGTCGCGGCAAGTGGTCCAGCTTCAGCGAAGGCACTGGTACTCAAGATGATGGCAAGAGGAGGGCCAATAATAAAAACGATTTCAGTCAGGACGGTGTCCAGGGAAAATGCGGTATGCAGTTGTGGCTTGCCACGGAAAAGCTCTGTCCAGCGGGCCCTCACCATCGCTGGCATACTCGGCATCGAACCTGCCAATACGGCAAGGATAAACAGAAATGGCGTTGATGCTTTCATATAGGCCGCAATCACGAGCAATAGCAGCATACCAATGCTGAAGGTGGTCACCAATGGCAGTACCCGGCTCTGGCCATATTGATCTACCAATTTTGATACCTGCGGACCTAACAGCGCATTGGTGAGCATAAAGGTGCCAGAGACCGCGCCTGCCAGCCAATAGAGATGGCCTTGTTGTACCAGCATGGTAATGATGCCAATGCCCATCATGGCATTTGGCAGACGGGCAATTGAACTCGCGATCACCAATCCCTTGACACCGGGCGTGGTCAAAATTTCGCGATAGGGGTTAGCCATAATATCTCCATGTTGTAATGCGCTGATGAAAAACGTCCTGTAGTCCTGCTGATTTGTCGTGGTGAAATTCACGGTCGTGCTTTTTGCCAATTGCGGGTTAGCTGACAGAAAGGAGCAGGAGATAGTGGTTATCCTTCCATACAATCATTTGAAAGTTCGTTTTGCCAGAGAATAATTCTTAAGCGTTGACGCTGATTACGTGATGATCCGAACGCCCCATCATGGGGGCGCCGGTCTGGATTGGTCCGCCACTGTGCGGACGTTTTTTTGGGGTTCTCACTGTGCTGGTATTGGGGCATGGGCCGGTGTTCGCCAGAGAGAATTGATGGTATGCAGCTACGGCGAACGCTATCGCTCAGGTGGGGCAACTGCGTCATGGGTGATATTCGCCCATCCACTTCACGATGGCTTCACATTGGGATGGAGAATGGGTGACTCGTTCAATTCAAGATACAGGAGTGGCTGATGATAACGCGTATAGGTGCTGTGCTGGCGGCCATGGGAGTGCTCTGTCTGGTGGCCTTTGAACTGATTGGTTCTACCGTTGATGAGAATGGCCTGTTGCATGAGCCGTTTGCCTTGATCCCCATCGGTTTGTTGTTGCTCGGTCTGGCGTTCTTGTTGCTGCTACCCGGGCTGATCAAGCGCGTGTGGTTACGCTGCAACGGGCATAAATAAGGTGTTCGAGGGGGTGGTGTTGACGGTGCTACGGGATGCCTGAACTTGAGCTAGGCATCCCGCGGATTACCACTGCGCAGGAGGGATGTAACCATGCATCGAGATGATCAAAGGTGCGCTCTGTGATCTCATCGGTCTTGAGTCAGGTTGGGCAAAAAACCAGACACGTTGTCAAACACTCTTCGCCATCTTATTTGGCGTTGAGAAACAGCTCTTCAATCGACATCGGGGTGTTGAAGTAGTGCGTCACGGCATTGGCAAGATAGGGCAGCAAGTCATGCCCCCGGATCTCGTCCGCCAGGTGGCTATCCGGCTCTGCCTTGAAACGGGGGGCATGCACGGTTTTGCCCTGATCCTCGAGGAACCGGGCAATCCCTGCTGCTGATGCCGTCGCCCACTGGCGATGGGGGGTCAGGGAGGCAAATTTCAGCAAGGGTTCAGCGGGGTTATCAATCATCTGCAGGTTCATCTCAAGCTCCTCGGTAATGGAGTCCACATCATACGGTTCGACCCTGAATGAATCCTTTACAGGCAGCAAAAACGATCAAGGCTATCGACTATTCCGGTTTGGCGGGAATGGGCGGGATCGGCATAATGGCGGCTTGCCGTATTGAGGAGATTGTATGAAATATATTGGAGCCCACGTCAGTGCGGCCGGCGGGGTGGAGAATACCATCGCCCGCGCCCAGGCCATCGGGGCCAACGCGTTTGCCCTCTTTACCAAAAATCAGCGTCAGTGGCAGGCGGCCCCCTTGTCGGATGCCACCATCCGCGCCTTCAAGGCGGCCTGTGACAAGGCCGGTTTTCTGCCAGAGCAGATCCTGCCCCACGACAGCTATCTCATCAATCTGGGTCACCCCGATCCCGATGGTCTGGCCAAATCCCGCGATGCGTTTCTCGACGAGATGAAGCGCTGCGAGCAGTTGGGGCTTTGCTATCTCAACTTCCACCCCGGCAGCCATCTCAAGCAGATCCCCGAAGCGGCCAGCCTCAAGCTGGTGAGTGAGTCGATCAACTGGGCGCTGGAGCGCAGTACCGGGGTGACGGCGGTGATCGAGAACACTGCCGGGCAGGGGACCAACCTCGGCTGGTCGTTCGAGCACCTCGCCACCATCATCGAGGGGGTGGAGGACAAAAGCCGGGTCGGGATCTGCTTTGATACCTGCCACGCCTTTGCCGCTGGCTACGATCTGCGCACTGCCGAGAGCTGCGCTGCCGTCTTTGCCGAGTTCGATCAGACGGTGGGTTTTCACTATCTCAAGGGGATGCATATCAACGGCGCCAAGTGCACCTTTGGTAGTCGGGTCGATCGCCACCACAGCCTGCGGGAAGGCAATCTGGGGGAGGCGGTATTCCACCACATCATGAATGACGATCGTTTTGATCGCATTCCGCTGATCCTCGAGACCATCGATGAGTCCATCTGGGGTGAGGAGATCAGCTGGTTGCGCAGTCTGGCTAAGTGATCGTCAGCGAGCAAATCAAAGAGAGGGAGCCGTGGCTCCCTCTCTGCTTTTTGCTTTCCGCGATTGGCGTACTGATTGGCCCGAGATGAGCTGGGCATTACTCCGGGCTGATCACTTCGGCATCGTTCACCTGAGCGCGACAGAAGTGAATAAAGTGACGCAGGGAGGCGGAGTGGTACTTCTGCTTGTGCCAGATGAGGGAGAGCTGACGCGGGAAGCGGCGGGTGAGGGGGAGGGCGATCAGGCGGCCATCTTTCAGGCGATCAGAGACCGCAAGACGGGAGATGAAGGAGATGCCGAGCCCCTTCTCTACCGCCAGCATCACCGCTTCCAGAGTATTGAGTTCAAGCCCTGCCTGCCAGTTGGGCAGGGCAGGCTGGATCTGCTGGATAAACTGTTCGCGACTGCCGGATTGCAGTTCGCGCAGCACCCAGGTTTCACCACCCAGTCGGGAGAGGGAGAGATCCACCTTGTTGGCAAGGGGGTGGCCGGGCTGGGCGACGACCAGCATCTCATCTTGCAACCAGGGCTCGGTGATGAGGTCGGGGTGGTGATTTTCACCCTCGATCAGGGCCAGATCCAGCTCGAAGTTGGCCAGCGCATGGCAGAGCAGATGGGTGTTGGTGATGGTGACCTTGGGGGGCAGCCCCAGCTCATGTTTGCTGGTAGCGAGCAGGGTGGGCAGCAGATAGTTGCCGATGGTCTGGCTGGCCCCCAGGCGTAACTGGCCACTCGGCTCGGCATCGGGGCGAAACAGATTCTCGATATCCTGCATCCGGGTCAGCAACTCTTCGGCAGCCGGTTGCAGCAGACGTCCCTCGTTGTTGAGCTGCAATCTGGGGTGAATGCGGTCAAACAGCGGGGTGGCGAGCTGGCGCTCCAGCTCCTGCAGTGACTGGGAAACGGCCCCCTTGCTCAGAAAGAGCTCGTTGGCGGCAAGCCCGAGATTACCGTAACGGGCGATGGTGGCGAACACTTTCAGCTGCTGCAGGGTCAGTTTCATGGTGTTTGGTATTCCTGAATGATTGATTTAATTCATTTAGATATCGTAAACGATACGCGGCCATTATCCTATCGCCATAGTCATCAATAGAAAGGTGTCATCATGATCGCAAGAACCCGTAAATCCCTGGCTGCCGCCCCAACCCCCATGGCGGGTCTGGCGCTCGGCATCGCCAGTCTTGGTTGGTGTTGGGAGAATGCTGGCCAGTTCGATGGACGCATGCAGCTGTTGGGCGCCGCCGTTGCCGCCGTGCTGCTGGTGATCCTGACCTTCAAGTTCCTGCTTCACCCCCGTTTGTTGCTGCAAGATCTGGCTCACCCTGTAGTGGGCAGCGTGGTACCGACCTATGCCATGGGCACCATGGTGGTCTCAAAAGCGCTGGGGATGCTTGCGCCGCAAGCAGGTGAGGCCCTCTGGCTGTTTGCTGTCGCGGTTCACTTGTTGTTCCTGGCCACCTTTATCTGGCATCGCGCCAAAGAGTTTGAAATTCACCACATGGTGCCGAGCTGGTTCGTGCCGCCGGTCGGGATCATCGTGGCTGACGTTGCCTTCCCGGGTGGTCAGTTTGCATCGCTGGCCAACGGTCTGCTCTGGTTCGGGATCGTCTGCTACGGTCTGATGCTGCCGCTGATGCTCTATCGCCTGATCTTCAGCCATGAAGTGCCGGATGCAGCCAAACCGACCATCGCCATTCTGGCGGCTCCTGCCAGCCTCTCTCTGGCCGGTTACCTGACCGTCAGCCATGAGCCGTCGCTGCTGCTGGTGGCTGTGCTGCTGGGGATCGCTATCCTGATGACCGGCATCATCTATCTGGCCTTCATCAAACTGCTGCGTCTGCCCTTCTCTCCGGGTTATGCCGCCTTCACCTTCCCGCTGGTGATTGGTGCCACCGCCCTGTTCAAAGTGGCCCATCTGGTTGAAGGGTTTGCGCAAGCGGCCCACTATGTGGAGCAGATCAGACTGCTGGCCCACTTCGAGCTGGGGGTGGCCACCGTGATCGTCGGCTATGTGGCACTGCGTTACCTGATGTTCTTTCTGCCGCAGCGTGACGCTCAAATGAACAACGGTATGGCCCGTCAGGGTGCCCATCGTTAACAGCTGACAGAGTGACATCGCGACATTGTCAAGCAGTACGCTCCGGGAGCGACGGGATAAGCGACCGGTCATATGATGGATGGACCAAGAGCCGCCACGCCGGTCGAATGGTAAGCAAAATGCCCCGCACTGCGGGGCATTTTTTATCGATCTCTGATGTGGCCTTGATGTCGGGCCGTTATTGATGAATTTAACTGGTATTACCTGTCAGGACGACTACAATGCAGCACCACTTTTTTGCTCGATCCCGATACATGTCCTCCCAAGACCCCGTATTTGACTCCTCTTTTGAAGCTCGTTTTCTGCATCCCCGCTACTGGTTCAGCTGGTTGGCACTCGGCGTGCTGATGTTGCTGGCCTTTGTGCCGGTGCGATTGCGCGACCGTTTGGCCGAAGCCTTGGCGCCGCTGGTGTTTCGTATCTCGAAAAAACAGATCTATATCGCCAGAACCAATCTGGAGATCTGTTTCCCACAGAAGAGCCCGGCAGAGCGCGATGCCATTGCACTGACCTCAATCCGGGTCGGCCTCAAGAGCCTGCTGGGATTTGGCGAGTTCACCATGCGCAGCCAGCGCTATTTGATGAGCCGGATGCAGGTGAGTGGTTGGGAACATATCGAGGCTGAGCGTGCCGCCGGTCGTCCGGTGATCCTGGTGGTGCCCCACACCTGGCCAGTGGATGCCGCCGGTTACTACTTCACCCAGCGCGGGGTGCCCATGTGCACCATGATGAAACGGGCGCGCAATCCGGTCTTTGACTGGCATCTCAACCGGGCGCGGGCCAAAAATGGCTGTCGCGTTTATGAGCGCAGCGCCGGGATCAAGGCGGTGATCAGAACCATCAAGAGCGGACGCAGCTTCTTCTATCTGCCGGATCAGGATCATGGTCGCGAGAAGAGTATCTTCGCCCCCTTCTTTGGCTACCCCAAGGCAACCCTGCCTGCCTTGCCCCGTCTGGTGCAGGTCAGTGGTGCCAAGGCGGTGCCGCTGCTCGCCTGCTATGACGAAGAGAATCACTGCTACCGGTTGGAAATTGAGGCACCGTTCGACAACTATCCCACCGAGGATGTGATGGCCGATACCTGCCGGATGAACGACATGGTGCAGCAACAGCTGACCCGTCATCCTGGTCAGTACATGTGGTTTCTCAAGATATTTGATACCCGTCAGGATCAGGAGGGGCATGATGGCCTCTATGAGGCGGGTATTCAGCGGATCCGTAAAGGGTTGTCCCCGCACGAGTGAGTACCGCTTTTCGTTCATTAAAATGGCCCCAGGTGGGCCATTTTTTATGCCAACTCGTCTGAACAGCCCCTTGCCGGTCCGGTAGCCATGGCCGCAGGGTAGAAAAAAATGTCAGGATAACTACAATAACCGTTTGTTTTTGATGACTTGATGGCCGCCATGTCCTCGTTAGATCCGGTATTTGATACCTCATTTCATATTCGTCTGTTGTATCCCAAATGGTGGGGTAGCTGGTGCGCGCTGGGTCTGCTCTCTCTGCTGGCATTTACCCCGGCAAGGCTGCGGGATCGCTTTGCCGATCTGGTTTCGCCAACCTTGCTGCGCTTTTCGAAAAAGCAGGCCTACATCGCCGATACCAATCTCAAAATATGCTTTCCCGCTCTGGATGACGCCGCTCGGCAGGCGCTGTTGCTCAAGTCGATCCGGGTCGGACTCAAGACCTTTATGGGCTTTGGCGAGCTGACCTGGCGCAGTCCGGCGCACCTGATGCGCAACATCAAGGTCAGTGGCTGGGAGCATATCGAGGCGGAGCAGGCTGCTGGCCGCCCGGTGATCCTGGTCGTCCCCCATACCTGGGCAGTCGATATGCTGGGCCGCTACTTTCCGCTACAGGGGATGAGCATGTGCACCATGATGAAGAGCCCGAAAGATCAAGTGTTTGACTGGTACATCAATCGTGAACGGGCCAAAGGGGGCAAGGTGTATGAGCGCAGTGTCGGCATCAAGCCTGCGATCAAGTCGATCCGTGCCGGCGCCAGCTTTTTCTACCTGCCTGATCAGGATCACGGCCGCGAGGCGAGTGTGTTTGTTCCCTTCTTTGGCCACCCCAAGGCAACGCTACCCGCGCTGCCCAAGTTGGTAAAACTGACCGGCGCCAAAGCGGTGCCTATTTTTGCCAGCTACGACGAGGATCAAGGGTGCTATTTGCTAGAGATCGAGCCGCCGTTTGACCCCTATCCCACCACTGATCTGCTGGCAGACGTCAATGCTATGAATCGGGTGGTGGAGAGGCAGGTCGCCCGTCATCCCGAGCAGTACATGTGGTTTCTCAAAATCTTCGAGACGCTGGAACACCAGGAGGGGAATGACGGCCTCTATGAAGCGGGTATTCAGCGGATCCGTCAGGGCTTGCCGCCCGAACCTTGAAAGTTGGCCCGCTTGCGGGCCATGTTTGTTGCTATCGGGTACAGGTCGGGATGGCTTGTTACCGGTGGTTTTTCAGGCAGGCGGGTGGACAAAAACAGGTCAAAAAGAGGATAACTGGGTGTCATACGAAAGGGATAGGCAGGTGAGCGTGCGCGAAGCTATCTTCGAGAGCGGAAATAGGGTAAAAGGGCGGCCATGAAAATTCCAAATCGAATCCAACCTTTGGTTGATGACGGCCTGGTCGATGAGGTCGTCAGCCGGTTGATGAGCGGCAAAGAGGCCGACGTCTATGTGGTGCGTTGCGGCGACGAGATCCGCTGCGCCAAAGTCTATAAAGAGGCCTCCAAGCGCAGCTTCAAACAGGCCGTGGTCTATCAGGAGGGGCGCAAGGTGCGTAACAGCCGCAGCGCCCGCGCCATGGAGAAGGGCTCCAAATACGGTCGCAAGCAGCATGAAGAGGTGTGGCAGAACACCGAGGTTGACGCCCTGTTCAAGCTGGCGGCGGCCGGGGTGCGGGTCCCGCAGCCCTATGTCTGCCTCGATGGCGTGCTTTTGATGGAGCTTATCACCGATGAGGATGGCAATGTCGCGCCACGCCTCAACGATGTGGCCCTGACCCCCGAGCAGGCGGTCATCGATCACCACAAGGTGATCCGCTATGTGGTACGCATGCTCTGCGCCGGGCTAATCCATGGCGATCTTTCGGAGTTCAACGTGCTGGTGGATAGCCAAGGTCCCGTTATCATCGACTTGCCCCAGGTGGTGGATGCCGCCGCCAACAACCAGGCCAAGGCGATGCTGGAGCGGGACGTCAACAACATGCGCAACTACTACGGCATGTATGCCCCCGAGCTGCTCAACACCCGTTATGCCCAGGAGATGTGGGCCCTGTTTGAAGATGGCAAACTCACCCCCGAGAGCGAGCTGACCGGCCACTTTGAAGAGAGCCGTGCTGCCATCGATCTCGATTCGGTGCTGCACGAGATCGAGAGTGCCGAAGAGGAGGCCTATGCCCGCCAAGCCCGGATGAAGGCAGAGCAGGAAGACAGTTACTGAGGGTTTGCTACTCTCGCCACCAGAGCGCCTTAGGGGCGCTCTTTTTGTTGCCGGGCTTTATTTCCGGGAGCGACCTGTCGGATCGGACAGGGGCAATATTTGGAACATCTCCAGCCAGCGGCGATCTCCTGGATGGAAGCGTCGTCCCAGCGATACCCCGCCAGCCGTCGCAATCACCTTGCGGGAGGCCAGATTATCTTCGCCACAGCTGATCAGCACCGGCTCGCTCAAAATGTGTTGCTGTACCCAGCCCAGCAGCATCGCGGCTGCTCCTTCACCACGGCGGGAGGGGCGGGTTTCGTAACCGATATGGCCCAGCCACTGGCGGGTGGCCTCATTGTCACCGTGGCGCAGGCGCAAGGTGGCGAGGATCTCCCCGGCATCGAGGGCAAAATAGGTTGTGGTCGCCAGGTAGCCGCTGGGCAGGTTGTGCCCCCGGGCGTGATCCAGCAGGCCCTCTAGCCAGCTGTCCGGATCAAATTGCGCAACCTGATAGAGTGGCAATCCGGCTTCGGCACACTCGGTGACATAGCGGCGATAGGCGGCGGCATCGGCCAGTCGGGCTGGGCGGCATTCGAAGCGGGTCTGCGTTGGCTGGACTCGCACAGAGAGGGTTGCTTCGGCCATTTAATCTGCTGCCACGACAGGCAGTGCCATGACGTTGGCCTCCCGGCCGAGATGCGCCAGCAGGCGGCGCACGTCGTCGAGGCGGATAAGCAGGGTGGCGGTATTGACCAGCGGGTGGCACTGCACCCGCTCGGCCCGCCAGATGGTCTCGTCCACCACCAGCTCCACCGCGTTCTCCCTGTCGCGCACCATAGCGAGCAGGGTGACCGAGCCCGGGGTGAGGCCAAGCACGGCCTCCAGCCGCTCGGGCGAGCCAAAACTCAGCCGTTTGACCCCAAGCTTTGCCGCCAGAGCCTTGAGATCGACCCGGCTCTCTTCCGGACTGACGACCAGAAACAGCCGTTCGCTTTTCGGGTCGCGCAAAAAGAGGTTTTTGGTCTTGGCTGCGGGCAGGTTGGGCAGTAGACGGCTGGCCTCCTCACAGGTGAAGACGGGGGGATGATCGAAACGCTGGTAGGGAATGGCCAGCTGATCCAGCAGAGAGTAGAGCGCCACCATGGCCTCCTGATGTCGGGTGAAGAGTGGGATGTTGAATGAATAGCGAGTCGCCAACGGCAGTAGTTGCCACACTGGCCGAGCTTACCAGTTTGCAGCGCTCCTCGCAGCTTGAGGTGGCCATTGCGGCTAGGCGTGCCAATTGCAGCAAAGCACTGTATGAACGTACAATACTCCCATCTCCATGTTGATCCCGATGACTTGCATGACCGACAACCCGCCCATCCCATCCATTACCCCGCCGTGCGACGGCTTTATCCTGACCCGTCACGGGCGGGATGTGCGCGGCCGCAACGGGCATGCCGCTAGCACCGAGATCGTGATGTGGCTCTGGAGTGCGCAGGGTCCGGTGCGGGTGGTGGTGCCGGGGCAGGAGCCGGTATTTTTTCTGCCGCAGAGCCATATGGCGGAGGCCGCGGAGCTGTTCAAAGGCGCCGGGGTGAGCGGGCGGTTTCGCCGCCTGCCGATGCACACCTTCGACGGTCGCCCTGTGGTGGGCTGCTATTTTGCCACCCTGAGTGCCTTTCATCGCGCCATCGAGCTGTTGCTGATCCGTGGCTTGGAGCACTTCGAGGCGGATATCCGGCTGCCGGAGCGTTTTTTGATGGAGCGCTTCATCACCGCTGGCGTGCGTTTCGATGGCCGGACGGTGCAGAAGGGAGGCAAGCAGGGCTACTGGGAAGTCAACGAAGCACGCTGCGCGCCGCAGGCGGTGACGCCAACCCTCTCCTGGGTGTCGCTGGATGTGGAGTGCGCCATGGACGGTGCTCTCTTCTCGGTCGGTCTTTACAGCGAGCAGGATGCGCGGGTCATCATGATTGGTACCCCGGAAGCGGATGCCGACAGCTGGGGCACCTTGGTCGAGTGGGTGGCGGACGAGAGTGCCCTGCTGAGTGCGCTGGAGCGCTGGTTCAGCCTGCACGACCCCGATCTGGTGATTGGCTGGAACGTGGTCAATTTTGACTTTCGTCTGCTGCTGCGCCGCGCCGAGCTCAACAAGCGCCGCCTGCGGCTGGGGCGAGGGCGCGAGCTCTGTTTCTGGCGCTCATCCCGCAACGATCCCCAGACCGGCAACGTCATCATCCCCGGGCGCATGGTGCTCGACGGCATCGACACCCTCAAAAGCGCCACCTGGCAGTTTGCCAGCTACAGTCTGGATGCGGTCGCGAGCGAGTTGCTTGGCCGTGGCAAGGATATCGAGGATGTGGCCAATCGGGGGGAGAAGATCACCGAGCTGTTCCACTCCGACAAGGAGGCGCTGGCCCGCTACAACCTGGAAGATTGCAAGCTGGTGTGGGAGATCTTCGACTACTGTCACCTCATCCCCTTTGCCATCGAGCGTGCCTCCCTCACCGGCCTTGAGCTGGACCGGGTGGGGGGCTCGGTGGCGGCGTTTACCAACCTCTACCTGCCGCGACTGCACCGCGGTGGTTACGTGGCCCCCAATCTGCCTGCCGATAGTGGACTGGCGAGTCCCGGCGGCTATGTGATGGACTCCAAGCCCGGTCTCTATCGCCACGTGCTGGTGCTCGATTTCAAGAGCCTCTATCCCAGCATCATTCGCACCTTCTGCATCGACCCCATGGGGCTGGTGGAGGGGCTGCAACACCCAGAACACGCCATTCCCGGCTTTCGCGGTGCTATGTTTTCCCGCGAGCGGCACTTCCTGCCGGATCTTATCGCCACCCTGTGGGCGGCGCGGGATCGGGCCAAGGCGGCCAGCAACAAGGCACTCTCCCAGGCTATCAAGATCATCATGAACTCCTTCTACGGCGTGCTGGGTTCGGGGGGCTGCCGCTTCTATGATCCGCGACTTGCCTCATCCATCACCCTGCGCGGCCACAGCATCATGCAGCAGACCCGCGAGTGGATTGAGGCAAAGGGGTTCGAAGTGATCTATGGCGATACCGACTCCACCTTCGTCCATCTGGGTCGTGAGACCAGCCCGCAGCAGGCCGAACAGATTGGCCGCGAGCTGGCTACCATGATCAACGACAACTGGACTTCGCTGATCAGGCGCGAGTTCGACCTGCCGAGCTATCTGGAGATCGAGTACGAGACCCACTACCGCCGCTTTCTGATGCCGACCATTCGCGGGCTGGAGAAGGGGAGCAAGAAGCGCTATGCCGGGCTGGTTGGCAAGGCGAGCGAGGGGCAGGAGGGGGGTGAGCAGCTGGTGTTCAAAGGGCTCGAATCGGTGCGCACCGACTGGACCATGCTGGCCAAGCAATTCCAGACCCGCCTCTATGAGCTGGTGTTTCACGATGAAGATCCCAGCGGCTATGTGCGTACCATGGTGGATGAGACCCGGGCTGGCCTGCACGACGATCTGCTGGTCTATCGCAAGCGGCTGCGTCAGAAGCTCGAGGAGTATCAGAAGAATGTGCCGCCCCATGTGCGGGCGGCACGGCTGGCGGATGAGGAGAACCTGCGTCGCGGTTTGCCCCTGCGTTATCAGCATCGGGGCTCCATCGCCTATCTGATGACCCTCAATGGCCCCGAACCGCTGGAGTACCGGCGCAGTGCTATCGATTACGAACATTATATCGACAAGCAGTTGCGGCCCATCGCCGACGCCATCCTGCCCTTTATCGGCGAGTCGTTTGACCGGATCTGTGGCCAGCAGCTGGATCTTTTCTGATTGGTGCAAGATGGCCCTTTACTTCCCATGAATACTGGATAAAAATACAGTTATAAATCATGGAGAAGTTTCCTATGCGTCTTGAAATCATCATCGACAGAAAACATCAGATCCCGACCTCGACCATGGAGGCGCTGCGTCAGGAGTTGCTCAAGCAGCTTGGTGAAAAATTCCCCGATATCCATGTTCGGGTTGCGCCGGGCAGTGCCATGGCCCTGACCGTCAGCCGTGCCAGCAAGGAAGACAAAGAGTTGGCCGAAGCCATGGTGCAGGAGGTGTGGGAGAACGCGGATAGCTGGATGCCGGAAGAGAATGTTGCCTCCTGATCCCACACGGTCAGTGGATAATTCTGGTGTTGGATAATGGTCAGCGGATAAACGGGCATGCCCGCTAACGCGCCGCATATCCCCGGATAACAAAAAACGCAGCCACTTGGCTGCGTTTTTTGTGGGTGGCGCAAAGCGAGTCGTGGTTTTTCTGGCACTGGATAGTGCAATGTCTGTTACAACCCCGCCCAGCTTTTCAGGCTCTGTTGTTGGACCCGGCGGTCAGCCTCGCTGATCTCGCCTTTGGCACGCAGATCCTTGATGGCAAGTGGCAGGGCTGCGCGTACCTCGTCGCTGTTCATTCCCGCTTTGAGGGCCGGGTGGTAGGCGAGCTTGAGCAGTACATAGTCGAGGCCGGTCAAGAAGCTGTCGATGCTGTTGTCATTGAAGATGGAGGGGAAGACTTTGTCCGAGTCGTTCGGCAGCCCCATCACCTGGGTAAACTCCTCCACCACGCAGTCGAGAAAGCGCCCCTTGGCCCGGCTGTAGTCCACCGGAATGATGATGGTGGCACTGCTGATCTCGTGCTGCTGGTTGGTGGCAAAGTGGCCGATGCAGAGCCCCTCCTTGAGCGCGGCATTGACCGAAGGGGTATTGCCCATGGTGCGCTTGGCCCAGCCCTTCATCCGCTGGTAGTCGGTCATGATGAGGGTGAGGTTGGGCTTGCTGGTCACCATGCTGATAGGGTGGCCGGTGATGCGGGCGAGGTGGGCTGCTTGTACTTTGACTGCCTCCGCCTGCAGTGGCTTGTCCCCCGACTCGTTGATGAGTTGCAGCCGTACCGGTTGCTGCCAGCGGGTAAAACGGGGGTGAGCCGTTTCGTGATATTCCCGCTCCATGGCGATGGCCATAAAGCTCTCGGTGATATAGCTGTCGCTCTGCCAGCGCTCAGCCGCCTGGGAGAAGAGGGGGCAGAGCGCGAGCAGGCCAAACAGTGCACCCTGCCAATGGGGTCGGTCTCTTTTCCCTGCCGGGTTGCGAGGGGCGGTTGGGGGCATCTCTCCTCCTTGATACGAGATGGCGGTTAGCGGCTGGCCTTGTCGATATCGCGCCAAGTGAGCCAGAGCCTCAGATCAAACTCCAGTTGATGATAGTCCGGCTCCATGTGCTGGCAGAGCTGATAGAAGCTCTTGTTGTGATCCTTCTCTCTGATGTGGGCCAGTTCGTGCACCACGATCATCTTGAGAAAGGGCGTTGGCGCCTCTTTGAACAGGGCGGCGATGCGGATCTCGTTCTTGGCTTTGAGCTTGTTACCCTGCACCCGGCTGATGTAGGTGTGCAGGCCGAGGGCATCCTTGATGACGTTGATCTTGCCATCGAATACCACTTTTGACAGGGGCGCCGAGCTTTTGAGGTAGCGGTTCTTCAGCTCCATGGTATAGGCGAGCAGTGCCTTGTCGCTCTGGATCGGGTGGCTTTCGGGGTAGCGTTTGGCCAGCATCTCGCCCAGCTTGCCTGCCGCAATCAGCTGCTGTACCTGTGCCTTGAGGGGGTCGGGATAGCCGCCCAGATAAGTCAGTTCCGCCATGGTGTTACTCGTCACATCAAAAAGAGCGTCATTGTAGTTATCTCGGGCGGGCTTGCCTACTGGGGGCCGTCGCTGCAAGAGGCTCTGGCGCAATAAAAAGGGCGGCCATTGCAACAATGGCCGCCCTGTGGGGCGCGATGGACGCTCAGCGTCGACGATAGAGACCCGGATCGACCTCTTCGTAGTGGCTGGTCAGGTATTGATAGAAGGCAAGATGGGAGGGCGAGCTCGGTTTTTTAAGCTCCTCGCTCACCCGATCCGGCTTGGCGATGATGAACTTCGGGCTCTGGCGCTGGATATCGGCCAGCACCCGCTCGCGTACGTCATAGGGCGGATTGACGTTGGCAAAGAAGAGGTAGGCGGAAGCCGGCTGGCGATCGGTCCAGAGATAATATTGTGGCTGGATGCCATCGACCCAGATCTTGTCGCTCGGGCTGGTCTCTGCCTTGATCCGATCAACCCGTACCTGTGCGGCCGGATTGAAAGGGCGGCCCTTGAGGGTCCCTTCCCAGGCGTTGTTGAGCAGCAGCAGCAGCATGGCCAGTGTGGCCAGCCAGGGGGTGGCACGGCGAACATCCCAGGCTCGCCAGAGGGGGATGAGGATCAGCACCGGCAGTGCCCACAGCAGGCTGGTGCCGAGCACCTCGTTGACCCGTTCGAGGGACCACTCCTTGGTGCTCCAGCCGAAGACCAGCTGCTGGGCCAGCAGCCAGCTGGCGGTCAGCACCACCAGCGAGATGCAGAGCAGGCCGATGGCATCGGCCTGCTGTTCGCTGCGATCCAGCAATACCGCCAGCGGCAGCACCGCCAGTTGCAGATAGAGCACGTCGTAGTGATCGAAAACATGGCCGGAGACCGAGTTGGCGATCAGGGTAAACAGTACGCCAAACAGGGTCGCCAGCAGGGCGGGCAGATACCACTCCTGACGGCGGCTCAGCATCAGAATGATGAAGGCGGGCAGCAGCATGACCAGGCCGGTGCGCAGCAGGCCGACGGCGCCGACCATGGGAGAGAAGCCGTTGCCGTAGCTCCCCTCGAAGAAGATGTCGAAGGCGTAGTATTTGAAGGCTGCCAACAGATCATGTTGCTGGAAGTAGGCGTAAAGCGGGCCGCCAATCAGCGCCAGACCAAGCAGGCTGGAGATCAGCAGCAGGATGGCATCGCGCCACTTCTCGTGCAGGCACCAGTGGCAGAACAGCACCAGATACCAGGCGCCCCAGAAGGCGCCATTGTTGGTGCGCATCCAGGCGACGATGGCGAAGGTGAGGGCGGCCACCAGCGCGGGCCACCAGCGAAATCCCTTGTCCAGCAGCAGGGTGATAAAGGCCCACTGGGCGATGAGGGCGAGGTGGAAGGTCCAGTCTTCGGTCATGTTGCCGTAGTAGTAACGGGTACCGTAGAGGGCCAACACCGCCAGCATGGCACCGAGACGCGCCTTGAACGAGAGACCAAGCTGGGCAAATGCCTGCCAGCTGGCCAGCAGTCCGAGCCAGCAGAGCACCCACTCCAGCGCCCAGATCCCGACAAATCCCCCCAGACCGTAGCCCAGCGCATCGAGGGCGAAGATCATCGGCCCCTTGATGTCGATCATGTCGCGATAGAGCACACCCCCTTCACTCCACATCTTGCCCATCACCGCGAACAGCGAGGCATCAAAGCCCGGCGCCATGGCGTGAACAAGTGGGTTGCGCAGACAGAAGAGCAGCGCCAGCAGGGCGGTCAGTAGCACGATGGCTGGCTTGATGCCCGGGTTGACGCGAGGGGGAGTGAAACGGATGGAGTGATTCATGAAGTCGCCTGTTCCTGCAGCTGGTCTTGAAAGCGGGCCTATCTTGCCGAGCTAGTGAGTACGATGCAATGGGGTGGGCCCGTGTGGGACAAATATTCTCGAAAAAGCCCGGTTCCTGAAGGGAACCGGGCGCTGGCTGCGGCAATATTGGCCGTCAGGGGGATGTGGCAAAGCCATTTCCCCTCAGCATCATCTGATGTACTCAACCAGAGGCGGCTGCGCTGCCAGTGTGGGCAGGTGGCGAGCCCAGCGGATAAAGGCGTCGGCCAGGGTGATGCCGAGCTCCTGATTGTGTTGGGTCAGGGTACGAGTCAGCGCGGTGTAGCCCTCTTTGCCGGAGGCGGTATAAGCACTCGACACCCCGCGATAGATCTGCTCGTTTTCCACTGCTTGCCACTGGCCGGGGGCATGCTCCCATTCAAGCCGGGTGATGCGCTGACCCTTGGGCCGATCGGCCTGATAGGTGAAACGCACCCCCGCTGTGTAGGGGAAGCTGCCGTTGCCATTACCGATGACACCGTTGTTGGTGGCGTTGTCGATGGCGTTTTCCAGCGCTTCCGCCAGCTCGTGGCCATGGACCCGATAGAGAGTCAGTGGGATGGCAAAGGGGAGCAGGCGACCGGCGATATCAGCCTCGCTTAAGGGGCCAGGCTCCAGCGAGCAGCGCACGCCACCGGCGTTGTGCAGGGCAAAATCGACCTCACCTACCTGTTCACGGGCGGCGGTCAGCATGGCGCGGGCCACCAGCGGGGCTAGCTGGCTGCCGTGTGGCAAGGTGGCATCCGGCAGCCGCTGATGGGGCAATGGTGCCGCCAGCTGGGTGACGATGCGCATTGTCATGGTCTCGATCTCCGGCCGGTAGCGTTTGGCCAGATGCTGCTCAAGCCGTGCATCCGGCTCGCAGAAGGTGAGCCCGACGGGTGGCGTGGAGGCAAACGGCCAGGGCTGCCAGGGTAGCCACTCCAGCTGACCCTGACTCTGCACGACGCGGCCTGCTTCATCGAAGGTAAGCTCGCAGACACCGAGGCAGAGGGCGCTATGGCCAGCGTGCAGGATAGCCACCCCGTTGCTTATCAGGGGATATCTGCCTTCGCTTGGCAGACCGAGGGGGGCGAGATCCCCCAGCAGGCTGTGGGTATGGCCGCCGATGATGAGGCTGAGCTCGGGGAAGCGCTCGGCCAGCTGCTTGTCCTGATCCAGCCCGAGGTGGCTCAGCAGCACGATGTGGTGGATCCCTTCCCCCTTGATCTCCCGCAGCACCCGGGTGAGGGTGTCGGCCACCGTATGGAAACGGGTGTGGGGATCCGGATTGGCGATGGCGGCCATCTGGGCCAGGGTGATGCCGAGCAGCGCAAAGGGAACCCCATCGATCACCCGGCGATGCCAGGGTTGATGGGCATCGTAGAGGTGGGGGATATCCCACAGGCGAAGAGGCGTGTCGGCTGGCTCCTGGCTGTTGTCCAGATTGGCGGCCAGCACCGGAAAATCGAGTTGGCGCAAAAACTCCACTAGCGGACCGTTGCCCAGATCGAACTCATGGTTGCCGAGCACCATGGCATCGGGAGCCAGCATGGCGAGCAGGTCGGCGTTGGCGCGCCCTTTGAACCGGTTGAAATAGAGAGAGCCCTGAAAGGAGTCGCCACCGTGCAGAAATAGACAGCTTTGGCCAGTCGCTGCGGCTTGTTCACGCAGTTGGGTCAGGCGGGTCAGGATCCGGGCATAACCGCCGCACTGGGTACGCCACTGGGCTTCACCGACAGGGGAGAAGCTTATCGGCGCGCCATCGAAGTGGGAGTGGCAATCACTGAAATGGGCAAGTTGAACCGTAATACTCATCTCGGTCCTCCTTAGGGGAAAAATGAGCACCGAGTCTACTGCAAAGGGGGGGGATGATACCAGCCCGGCAGGATGCCGGGCTGGCTAAAGGTTAGGCGGGAACCATGATCTGGGTGGCGATGATCACGACCAGCAGACCGACACCCACCGGCAGGGAGGTACGTTTGACCACCTCGAACGGCGAGAGTTTACCCATCCCCGCACAGGCGACCACGACACCGGAGACCGGTGAAATGGTGCGACCCAGGTTGGAGGCTTGCAACATCGGGATCACCAGATAGGCTGGATTGATGCCAAGGCTGGTGGCCAGGTTGGGGATCAGCTCCACGAAGGCGTAGAAGGGGGCGTTGCCCGAGCCGGTGGTGAAGGCGGCCAGCGTGGTGATCACCACCAGTGACAACATCATGATCACGCCGCCCGAGCCGAGATCCTGCGCATGGGTCAGCAGGGTGTCGATAAAGCCGATGGTCATCAGACCCTGGGCGAAGACACCGGCACCGACCAGCAGCATGACCACACCGGCGAAGGCGTCAGCCATGTTGCGCCAGCAGACCTGCAAACCGTCCAGCAGCTCCTTGCCATTGCGGATACGGATGAGTTCCAGCAGGCTGGCCAGCACCATGCACATGACGATGATGGTGACGATATCCAACTGCGGGCCCCATTTGCCGTCAAATACCAGCACCCCGATGATGGGGGTGAACGGCAGGATGGCGTAAAAGGCAGGCGCGGTAGTCACCAGATCACCCGGGGCAACCGGCTCGTTATGCTCGCCAGATTTCTGGTCAAGGTAGCGCTGCCAGAAGAAGTGGGTGACCGCCATGCAGGCGATGGCCACCAAGGAGATTGGCAGGGTCAGTTTGAAGGCAAAGTCCAGCAGCGGCATGTTGGCGGCCTGAGCGGCCATCACCACGTCACCTGAAGTTGGGGCCAGAATGATGGCGGCCGGTGAGGCGCACACGGCTGCCGCTGCGCCACGGGAGATCCCCATGTTGACCATCAGCGGGAACAGGGTGGCCATCAGCAGTACGCCCAGACCGGTCGCGGAGCTCACTGCCAGCGACATGGCACAGGCGACCAGATAGGCAGCGACCAACAGGATGTAAGGGGATTTGATAATGCCAAGGGGTTTGCTGGCCAGTTTGACCAGAATGGTGTTAGCGCCGATATGGCTCATGTAGCCGGCGAAGCCGCACAGCACCATGATCAGCATCCCCAATCCACCGCCACGGTCATTGAGCAGGAAGCGGATATATTCGAAGATATCGGTCGCAATGTAACCGGTACTGACGACCTTGCTCGGCAGCACGGCTTTGCCCATCAGCGCGGTGGCGACCAGCAGCAGCAAGCCGCCGCTCAGCAACACCCCGGTCGCTGAGTATCCTTTAAAAATGGCACGGCCCACCACCAAGGTGACCAGGGTGCCAACAATGAGTTCCAGCATAAGTTGTCTTCTGGTTGAATGAGAGTGGAGGGAGTCTATTACTATAGGGGTAGGCTGGCGACTTCAAACCAGATGTTGTGTGAGCTAAATCAACGTTTCCCCCCGTAAACAGAATTAAAGAAAGGTAAATGCGCTTTACCCAGCGACTTTGACTGCCTAGGCTCGCTATTATTGGTTGTCTTTTGAGGCTTTTATGTGGCTATTGGCGATTTAATAGGCATTAAACGCTGTGTTTTTCTATTTTCATTGCTGTTTTTACCTACCCACGCATTTGCGATGAAAAATGATGGTTTTCATCAAACTGGTCCCCATCAGGCCGTTGCCATGCGGCTACTTATGGCCCCACACTCTTACGGGGTGCTGGTGGTGGCCGAAAGCGAGCAACCCCGCTTTGCCGCACTGGTATCCAAAACGACGGAAGCGAGCTGTTTGACCCGTCACGCCATCCGGGTTGATGGGGTGGTGCTGCTGACCACTCCCCGGTTTTACGTCAAAAAGGGAAAACGGGGCCTTTGCGAGCTGTGGCTCAAAGAGGGAGCTGATCAGAATTTTTTTGCCACTCGACTTAAAAATGATCATTTTATTCAGATAGATGGTCACGACATTAATGTGAAAAACTTCCACCTCGATTGGCAGCGCATCAGTCGGGGTGCTCAATAAAAATACAGTTTCTGCCTTGTGCCATACTCTGCTCACGCAACCTGTGAGCGTGCTCTTATTTCTGGGTACATCATTGTATTGCGCCGCCTCGTAGTCACACATAGGCTATATCCGTCATCTGTGTGGCGGTGGATTTCGCCAAGGTTGGTACTCCGCCCGTGCAATCAAGGAAGGTAGTCTGGCATGGTCAGCAAGTTCTATGGAGTCGTAGTGGGGGCCGGATTATTGCTGCTGCCCCTGATGGGTCAGGCTCAGCCAAGCCGACCACAAGTGGTGCCAGAGTCCCGCATCAATGTCCGCTTTTATGAGGTCAATGCAACCAGTCCGGACCAGCTTGCCCGTGCGATTGCCCAGAGTGCCCCCAAAGTGAATGGCAAGCCCGTACTCGGGAAAGCGAGCTATCAGCTCGATTGGCAGCTTGACACCGAGCAGCAGCAGGGGCTGTGCCAGTTCACCAAGGTGACTGTAACGACCCGTGCCATGGTCGAACTGCCCCGCTGGCGCCAGCGTGTGGGCAGTGGTGAAGGGCAGAGCAACGCGGTCGATCCGGCCCGTCAACGCTGGGCTCGTTTACTGGCCAGCATGTTCGACTATGAATCCCGCTTCAAGGAGATGGTGCAGCAGGGGGCCAATCAGGTAGGCGGCGCGATTGCTGCCTTGCCAGCCCACAGCGACTGTCAGGCACTGCGTTACGCCGCCTGGGCGGCGGGGCAGGGCGAGCTTGCGAAGATCCGCAGTCGAATGGCCGATTTTCAGCGGCAAACCCGTTATGGTGAGCAGCTCGGTGTTCACTGGCCCAGATAGTCTGACTGGCGCCATCTCATCTATAAAAGAGAAGAGCATAAAAGAGGCCGCCCCAGTGGGCGGCCTCTTTGTTTCAGGTGGCGCATTATGCCAGTGACTTGCCCTTGAGCAGCTTGCGCACCCAGTATCGCGCCGGGTGCAGCGCCTCCAGCAGATCGGCGGCCAGCGGCAGGGGATCACCACAGATCTCGCTGGCGAGCAGCTCGCCACAGAGTGGCGCCGAGCAGAGACCCCGCGAGCCGAGCGCCCCCAGCACATAGAGGCCGGGGTAAAGAGGCAGCGGTTGTGCGTTGTGCTGATCACGCTGCAGATGCGCATAGTGATCCGCCAGGCTTGCCAATCTGGCGATAGGTCCCACCACTGGCAGGTGATCCCGACTGGCGCAGCGCACCCCTACGCGGGCCTCATTGTCACTCACATCCACTTTAGCGGGCCAGGCTTGCTGCGGCAGACAGGCTTGCAGCCGTGTCTGATTCTGGATTTGCTCTTCGGCCCGATACTCAAGGCTGCTCTGGTTGCGGCCATAACTGGCGCCGATACAGTGCTGCTCGTTGTGCATCGGGGTGAGGTAGCCATCGTAGCAGAGCACGGTCTTGAGCTGACGCAAGCTGGCAGTGGTCGGCACATGGCTCACCTGACCGCGCACCGGATAGAGCGGCAGTTCGGCAAAGGGGAGCAGAGCCGGTAACTGGTGACCGGCTGCGACCACCAGATTGGGTGCCTGCCAGTGGCGGCCATCCTGGCTCTCTACGTGCCAGCCATCGGCCTGCTCGGCAACGGCGCTCACCCGGGTGTGGAACTCCACCTCAAGCAGGCCGCTAGCCTGCGCCTCTTGCAGGGCGGCGCGGGTGAGATCGGCTGGACAGAGCCAGCCCCCCAGCGGGTAGCTGACTCCTTCATGACCACTGGGCAGGCCAGCGACCGTTTCGGTCTCTACGGCGGTAAGGGGCTGCATCAGCTCGGGCGGGAAGGGGCCCTGACTCATTTTGGTCAGCTTGGCACGGGATTTGTCGTCATAGCCCAGTTGCACCACACCGCACAATTCGAAAGCAACGGGATGGCGCTCGGCCAGCATCAGTAGCCGTTGGCGGGCATAGCCAAAGGCTTGCGAATAGAAGCGCGACAGTGCATCGTGCTCGCCGTTCAGCAGCGGATAGAGCGCGCCCTGGCGGTTGCCGGAGGCACCGGTGGCCGGTTCGCCATCTTCACACAACAGCGTCACCTTGCGGCCCCGCTCTACCAGCGACAGTGCGGTCATGGCCGAGGCGATGCCGCCGCCGATGATCACAATCTCGCCATCCCTGCCTACCGGACGCGCATAGTGGTTAGCGATCGTCTGCGCGGGCACCTTGTCACAGCGTTCACCGATCAACATGGCCCACTTGGTGCCGTGGCCCTTGGTTTTCTTCATGGCAAAACCGGCGGCAATCAGGCCGCGGCGCACAAAGCCGGCACAGGTAAAGGTGGAGATGGTCGCATTTTCGCGAGCGAGACGGGCCAGACCATCAAACAGCGCTTGGGTCCACATCTCGGGGTTCTTGGCCGGGGCAAAACCATCCAGATACCAGGCGTCGACCAGACCCTCTGCCCGGTGCGGTACCAGCGGCAGCATATCCTTGATGTCGCCAAACCAGAGATCGAGGCGGATACGGCCACCCGCAAAGTGCAGGCGGTGGCAGCCGGATACCGGCAGCGGCCACTGGGCGATGAGATCCTTGCTCAAGTGGTCAAGTTCGGGCCAGGCCGCCAGGGCCTTGCGCAGATCGCCTTGGGTCAGGGGATATTTCTCGAAACTGATGAAGTGCAGACGGGAGCCGTTGCCGGATTGGGGCGCCTGTTCCAGGAAGGCTTGCATTGTCGCCAGAAAGTTAAGACCGGTGCCGAAACCTGTTTCACCTATCACGAAACTGTCACTATCGTGGTGCGAAAATCGCGCAGGTAGCCGGTTTTGCTGCAAAAAGACGTAGCGGGTTTCACTTAGACCGTTATTATTGGAAAAGTACACATCCCCGAAGTCACTGGAGACAGGAGTTCCCGCCTCATTCCAATCCAATCGGGCATGATGTAAGGATGTTTGACTCACGTTTTCCTCGGCTCGCGTCACAAAATCGCGGGCATTCTACGTGAAAGCAGACCAGTTTGGCAGCCGAAAGCGGGTAGACTTGGCGCCAGTTTTTCCAGACGAGATGAATTAATGAGAAGAGCAGTGATCACCGGTATCGGCGTCATCTCCAGTATCGGCAACAACAAGGAAGAAGTGCTGGCCTCCCTGAAAGCAGGTAAATCCGGCATCACCTATTCCGAGCAGTTCGAGCAGCACAACCTGCGCAGCCGTGTCTGGGGTAACATCAAACTCGAGCCGTCTGAACTGATCGACCGTAAAGTCATGCGTTTTATGGGTGACGCTGCGGCCTACGCCTATCTCTCCATGCAGCAGGCCATTGCAGATGCAGGTCTGGCGGAAGATCAGGTTTCCAACGAGCGTACCGGCCTGGTGGTCGGTTCAGGTGGTGCTTCCGGCAAGAACACTTCGGAGTCTGTGGACATCGCCCGTGAGAAAGGGGTCAAGCGTGTGGGCCCTTACATGGTGCCGCGTACCATGTCTTCCACCACCTCTGCCTGCCTGGCGACTCCGTTCCAGATCAAGGGTGTCAACTACTCCATCAGCTCTGCCTGCGCGACCTCTGCTCACTGCATCGGTCACGCCATGGAGCTGATCCAGCTTGGCAAGCAGGATGTGGTCTTCGCAGGTGGCGGTGAAGAGCTGGACTGGACCTCAACTATCCAGTTCGACGCCATGGGCGCCCTCTCTACCAAGTACAACGACACGCCGGAAAAAGCGTCCCGTACCTATGATGCAAACCGCGATGGTTTCGTTATCTCCGGTGGCGGCGGTATCCTGGTGATCGAAGAGCTGGAACATGCGCTGGCCCGTGGTGCCCACATCTATGCCGAGCTGACCGGTTACGGTGCTACCTCCGATGGCTATGACATGGTTGCCCCGAGCGGTGAAGGCGCCGTGCGTTGCATGAAGATGGCGATGCAAGGGGTTGGCAAGGTTGACTACATCAACACCCACGGCACCTCCACGCCGGTTGGCGATACCAAGGAGCTGGAAGCTATCCAGACCCTGTTTGGTACCAACGGTCCCAAGATCTCCGCGACCAAGGCAATGACTGGCCATGCGCTGGGCGCCGCCGGTGTGCACGAAGCGGTTTACTCCCTGCTGATGATGGAACACGGCTTTATCGCTCCCAGCATCAACATCGAGACCCTGGACGAGAAGGCTGAAGGTCTGCCCATTGTACGCGAGTACGAAGTGGCCGAACTCAATACCATCATGTCCAACAGCTTCGGCTTTGGCGGTACCAACGCCTCTCTGGTGTTCAGCAAGTTCAAAGCCTGATCATCCGGTTGATATGAAAAAAGCGCCTCAGGGCGCTTTTTTTGTCTTCGGGATCTGCCATCAAGCGTCGCAGAGCAGAGCAGAGCAGAGCAGAGCAGAGCAGAGCAGAGCAGAGCAGAGCAGAGCAGAGAGTAGCCGTCGTGGGTAGGGAGTGTGTTTGTGGCAAGAGGTCTGCACAGATGGCCAGTGTGACGGGAATGACCCCGCCCGGTTATTATGGTGAAAAACAGACAGCAAGAAGGGGAGCCATGCTCCCCTTCGTTATTGGCGTGCTGTGATGCTGCTGGCTAGAACCAGAAGCCGATGATAAAGGAGCCAGCCAGGGTCAGCATGACGTTGGCCACCGCATAGGTGCCGGCGTAACCGAGCGCCGGAATGGAGCTGTTGGCGGCCTCGTTGACCACATCCATGGCCGGAGCGCAGGTACGGGCACCGGTGATGGCACCGAGCAGCAGCGCCGGGTTCATCTTGAGCACCCAGACGCCGAACAGATAGCCCACCAGCACCGGCAAGGTGGTGACCAGCATGCCGGAGAAGAGCACCACCATCCCCACTTCGCTGAGGTGGTCGAGGATGCCGCCACCGGCTTTCAGACCCGTGCTCACCATAAAGACGGCGAGACCGAGATCCTTGGCCAGCCGCAGAGCGCCCGGCGGCACATAACCGACCGTCGGGTGGTTGGCCCGCAGGTAACCCATCAGGATCCCCGCCAGCAGCAGTCCGACCGCATTGCCGAGGCCAAATTCGATCTGGCCAAACACCAGCGAGACGGAGCCGATCAGCAGGCCGAGCACGAAGAAGGTGGTGAAGGCCACCAGATCTGTGGTCTGGCTGTGGATGCTGATAAAGCCGATCTTGTTGGCCAGCAGTTTAACCCGCTGCTTCTCGCCACTGATCTGCAGCACGTCACCTTTTTGCAGCATGATATTGCGATCGAACGGCATCTCGATCTGGGAGCGTACCACTCGGTTGAGGAAGCACCCTTTCTCGGTGAGGTTAAGCTCCACCAGATGACGGCCGACCACGGAGTCGTTCTTTACCACGATCTCTTCGGTGACGATCTGCAGATCCAGCAGGTTGCGGTCAAACACCTCTTTACCGTTGCGGTAGTTGACGTCCAGCTTCTCGTGGCTCTCGGGATAGCCGACCAGCGCGATCTCGTCCCCTTCCTGAATGACGGCATCGCCATCGGGGCTGGCCAGAATACCGTTGCGGCGGATCCGCTCCACATAGCAACCGGTATGGGGATAGATGCCGGTCTCCCGCAGAGTGCGGCCGCCGATCCAGGCTGCCAGCTCGGGGCCTACCCGATAGGCACGGATGATGGGCAGATAGGTCTTGCGACTGTCGCTGTCGGAGAGCCCCCGTTCACGGGCAATCTTCTGCGCTTCGGTATTGAGGTCGAGTCGTGCCAGTGAGGGAAGGTAGCGTACCACCAGCATCAGGCCGACCAGACCGACCAGATAGGTCAGGGCGTAGCCGATGCCCATGTTGTCGAGCACCGCCTGCATGTCGGTCTGATGGGGCAGGTTGAGCAACCCGCTGCGCAGGGCATCCTGAGCACCGACCAGCGCGGGTGTGGAGGTGAGGGAACCCGCCAGGATCCCCGCTGCCATCCCCGGCCCCAAATGGAAGAACTTGGCCAGTCCCACCGTCAGCAGCAATGCGGTCAGCAAGATCACCAGGGTCAGGGTGATGTAGTGGATGCCATCGCGCAGGAATACGCTGAAGAAGTGAGGGCCCGCCTCGATCCCCACACAGAAGATGAACAGCATAAAGCCGACGTTTTCAGTGGTGGCCGCAAATTC
Source organism: Aeromonas sp. MdU4 (assembly GCF_041929505.1). NCBI lineage: Bacteria > Pseudomonadati > Pseudomonadota > Gammaproteobacteria > Aeromonadales > Aeromonadaceae > Aeromonas > Aeromonas sp. MdU4. The sequence goes on from NZ_JBHFMW010000008.1 coordinate 99,333, forward strand.
GAAGCCCATCTGACCGAACAGCAGGGCGGTGAACAACACACCAATGGTGTTGCCAATCTGGAAGTTGCCAAGACGAACTTTGCCCAGCAGCAGGCCGAAGGCCAGTACCACGAACAGCAGCAGAGAGTCGCTTTGATGTAGCAGTGTCACGAAATCTATGGTCATGCCCGGAAAAACCGAGGAAAAAAGTGGGGCCGATATTGTGCCGGATCTGGCCCCAATAAAGAAGCACAAGGGACCGATTAATCGGAAGTAATCGGACGCTATTTACAGCCCTGGCGGCGGGATAGGGGGGCTACCTGATGAAAGCAGGGGATTTTTGCTGCCGCTGCCGTTGTCAATTAGTGAAATATACTGCTCGCAACGGAAGCGGTTGGGGGTTGGGCAATATTTTAGATTCTGCTGTATAGCCGGTTGCCGGGGATCAGTTTCAGCAGATTCAACCGAAGGTGGTGAGCGGTGGCAAACAGTCAAATTACGATGGCGTTTGCCCACTCGCCCACGGGAAAAGGGCTGGCAAAAAGATATCTTGGAAAGGTGCCAATATGACCTGTTTGATCTCTGAGGTAGGGGGGGCGGTAAAACAGCATAAAATCAGGTTGGCTGGCAAAACAGGCTCCTGCCGGTCGCGATGACGGGCTATCCCGCGTCCTGACAGGGATTGCATCACTTACCCACAGAATCTGTGGATAACCCTGTTTATGAATCTTGTTCATGGGCCGCAAAGCCGCGCCAGTACTGGGGTGCAAGCGCTGTTTAAAAAATACCGCATGAAAAATGTTTGTATAAAAATCAAATAGTTAGATGTGACAGGAGAAAACTCTGTCGGGCAGAAGCGGGTAACAAAAGGGAGCGTCAGCAGCAAGAGGGATCTTGTGCATTAAAATCTGCGAAGGAGGGCACTAAAGTGGATAACTTGCACCGAGATGGTGAGGAATTGGCTCCCCCGACTGGACTTGAACCAGTGACATACGGATTAACAGTCCGCCGTTCTACCGACTGAACTACGGGGGAACATCAGGCAAGGAGGGGCACTATACAGAAGCCGTTCAGCTTGGTCAAGTCGTTCTCCGCTGATGGCGTGGGTGTACCGTTGCCAGCCCCTCGGTTACACTGCTCTACTTGCTGTTTTGTGTCGGGAGTGTTCATGAGCAAACTGTTCAAACTTGCCAGCCAGTTTCAACCCGCCGGGGATCAGCCCGCGGCGATTGCCCAGTTGCTCGATGGCATCGAGTCTGGCCTTGCCCACCAGACCCTGCTCGGGGTGACCGGCTCGGGCAAGACCTTCACCATGGCCAATGTCATCGCCACCCTCAATCGCCCGACCATGATTTTGGCCCCCAACAAGACCCTGGCTGCCCAACTCTATGGCGAGATGAAGGAGTTCTTCCCCGACAACGCGGTGGAGTATTTCGTCTCCTACTACGACTACTACCAGCCCGAAGCCTATGTGCCGACCACCGATACCTTTATAGAGAAGGATGCCTCCATCAATGATCACATCGAGCAGATGCGATTGTCGGCCACCAAGGCGCTGCTGGAGCGGCGCGACGTGGTGATCGTGGCCTCGGTGTCGGCCATCTATGGTCTGGGGGATCCGCAGGCCTACCTCAGCATGATGCTGCACCTGAAAGTGGGGGATGTGATCAACCAGCGGGATATCCTGCGCCGTCTCGCCGAGCTGCAGTACACCCGCAACGACATGGCCTTCCAGCGCGGCACCTTCCGGGTGCGCGGCGAGGTGATAGACATCTATCCTGCCGAATCGGACAAACTGGCGCTGCGGGTGGAGTTGTTTGATGAAGAGGTGGAGCGGCTCTCCCAGTTCGATCCCCTGACCGGCGCCATCGAGCAGACGGTGGTGCGCTACACCATCTACCCCAAGACCCACTATGCCACCCCGCGCGAGACCATCCTGGGGGCCATCGAGCATATCAAGGAGGAGCTGCGCAGCCGCCGCGAGCAGCTGATGTCCTTGAACAAACTGGTGGAAGAGCAGCGCATCAGCCAGCGCACCCAGTTCGACATGGAGATGATGCAGGAGTTGGGATATTGCTCCGGCATCGAGAACTACAGCCGCTATCTCTCCGGTCGGGCGCCGGGGGAGCCGCCGCCGACCCTGTTTGATTACCTGCCGGGGGATGGCCTGCTTATCATCGACGAATCCCACGTAACCGTGCCGCAGATTGGCGCCATGTTCAAAGGGGACCGATCCCGCAAGGAGACCCTGGTGGAGTATGGTTTCCGGCTCCCTTCGGCGCTCGATAACCGGCCGCTCAAATTCGATGAATTCGAGGCACTGATGCCGCAGACGGTGTTTGTCTCGGCGACTCCCGGCCCTTACGAGCTGGAGAAGTCAGGTGGTGACGTGGTGCAGCAGGTGGTGCGCCCCACCGGCCTGCTCGATCCGGAGATCGAGGTGCGTCCGGTGACCACTCAGGTGGACGATTTGCTCTCCGAGATCCGCAAGCGGGTTGCCATCGAGGAGCGGGTGCTGGTCACTACGTTGACCAAACGGATGGCGGAAGATCTGACCGAATATCTGGCGGAGCACGGGGTCAAGGTGCGCTATCTCCACTCCGACATCGATACAGTCGAGCGGGTGGAGATCATCCGCGATCTGCGTCTCGGCAAGTTCGATGTGCTGGTGGGTATCAACCTGCTGCGGGAAGGTCTCGATATGCCGGAGGTGTCGTTGGTGGCCATTCTGGATGCGGATAAAGAGGGCTTCCTGCGCTCTACCCGCTCGCTGATCCAGACCATCGGTCGGGCGGCGCGCAACCTCAACGGCAAGGTTATCCTCTACGGCGATACCATTACCAACTCCATGAAGGTGGCAATCGAGGAGACCGAGCGGCGCCGTGCATTGCAGCATGCTCACAACCTCAAGCACGGCATTACTCCCAAAGGGCTCAACAAGTCGGTGGGGGATGTGATGGACATGGGGGGCAGCCGCAGTGCAGGCAAAGCGGGCAAGGGGGGGCGCAAGGCCGCCGAACCGCAAGGGGAGTACCATGTTCGCTCTGCCAGCGAGATTGCCAAAGAGATCAAGCGGATGGAGGAACAGATGTTCCAGCATGCCCGGGATCTGGAGTTCGAACAGGCGGCGGCACTGCGGGACCAGATCCAGCGGTTGCGCGGCGAGCTGATCGAGTCATGAGCCGCAAACGCGGGCTGATCTGGCAACGACTGCGCCGTCTCTATCAGGGCTTTCGCCACCCAGGAACCCCTTGGTGGGCGAAGGGGCTGGTGATCCTTATCCTGCTCTATGGCATCAGCCCGGTGGATCTCATCCCCGACGTGGTGCCCTTGCTGGGCTGGTTTGATGACGTGACTCTGCTGCTGGTGTTGCTGTGGGGCTGGGAGCGCTGTTTACCTCCCACGGTACGCCAGGATCTGGAGGCGCTGACTTAGCGGCACAGTGTCTGCCCGCATACGATCTTCTCGTGCCATGGCTCTTGTTTTCTCTCGGGATGACACCGATAAAACGGTTTCATTTCAGAGGGACTCCTGCGGGAAGAAAAAGAGGCTGGGCCAGTGATTGTGAGCCGCCTGGCATTGGCGTAGACTCCACGCCGTTCACTTTATGGGTATGGAAAAAATGGATCTGATCCTGTTTGCAATCGACTTTATCCTGCACGTTGATGTGCACTTGAAAGAGCTGTTCGAGAATTATGGTGTCTGGGTTTACGCCATCCTGTTTCTCATCATCTTCTGTGAAACCGGGCTGGTGGTAACGCCATTCCTGCCGGGTGACTCCCTGCTGTTTGCCGCTGGTGCGCTCACCGTCGGCAGTGTGCTGGATGTGCATACCCTGGCCGGTGTGTTAATCATCGCCGCCGTGTTGGGTAACGTAGTCAACTACACCATTGGTCACTTCTTTGGCGAGCAGCTGTTCCGTAACCCGGACTCCAAAATCTTCCGTCGCGACTATCTGGACAAGACCCACGCTTTCTATGCCAAGCATGGTGGCAAAACCATCATCATCACCCGTTTCCTGCCCATCGTGCGCACCTTTGCGCCGTTCGTGGCCGGCATGGGAGCCATGACCTATCCACGCTTCCTGGCCTTCAATCTGGTGGGTGGTCTGCTGTGGGTGCTGTCGTTCGTCTATGCGGGCCACTTCTTCGGTAACCTGCCGGTGGTGCGTCAGAACTTTACCCTGCTGATCTTCGGCATCATCGGCATTTCGCTGTTGCCGATGGTGATCGGAGCGGTCAAGGCCAAGATGAGTGCTGCCAAAGCGGATTGATCCTTACCTGCGATAATGAAAAAGGGCGGGGAGTGTGACTCCCCGCCCTTGTTGTATCTGCTTCTGGAGCGGATTAGCGCGCCAGCAGGATACGCAGCATGCGGCGCAGCGGTTCGGCGGCGCCCCACAGCAGCTGGTCACCCACGGTAAAGGCGGCCAGATATTCGGGACCCATATTGAGCTTGCGCAGACGACCGACCGGAATGCTGAGGGTGCCGGTGACGGCAGCCGGAGTCAGCTCGCGGGCGGTGATGTCGCGATCGTTGGGGATCACTTTCACCCAGTCGTTGTGGGCAGCCAGCAGGGCTTCGATCTCGGCCAGCGGCACATCCTTTTTCAGCTTGATGGTGAAGGCCTGGCTGTGGCAGCGCAGGGCGCCGATCCGCACACAGAGACCATCCACCGGAATGACGGCGTTCTCGATACCCAAAATCTTGTTGGTCTCGGCCTGACCTTTCCACTCTTCACGGCTCTGGCCGTTGTCGAGCTTGGTGTCGATCCAGGGGATAAGGCCACCGGCCAGCGGCACGCCGAAGTTGTCCACCGGCAGGGTGCCGGAGCGGGTCTTTTCGGTGATCTTGCGCTCGATATCGAGAATGGCGGAGGCAGGGTCGGCCAGCTCGACCGCAACTTCGTCACGCAGCATCCCCATCTGGGTAACCAGTTCGCGCATATGGCGGGCACCGCCACCGGAGGCAGCCTGATAGGTGGCCACGCTGACCCACTCCACCAGATCGGCCTTGAACAGGCCACCGAGGGCCAGCAGCATCAGGCTGACGGTGCAGTTGCCGCCGACGAAGGTCTTGATGCCGTCGTTCAGGGCATGCTCGATGACGTCACCGTTGACTGGATCCAGAATGATGACGGCGTCTTTCTCCATCCGCAGGGAGGAGGCGGCGTCAATCCAGTAACCCTGCCAGCCAGCGGCTTTCAGGCGCGGATAGACATCCTTGGTGTAGTCGCCCCCTTGCGCCGTGATGATGATCTCCTGCTTGGCCAGTGCCTCGATATCGAAGGCGTCCTGCAGGGTACCGGCATCGACGCCGAAGTTGGGCGCGGCTTCACCGGCCTGGGAGGTGGTGAAGAAGGTAGGTTGAATATGGGCGAAATCCTGCTCTTCCTGCATCCGGCTCATCAGAACCGATCCCACCATGCCACGCCAACCGACCAAACCTACTTTTTTCATATTGTCCTACCCTGGATTGCTGCTAAAGAAACTCGCGGTGACACCCGTAACCTCTTGTCTGGCGACGCCCGTTTACAAGCGGTTTACAGGCCATTTAAAAATATGCGCTGCGAAAAATGCGTCTGTCCACATTACGGATTGTGACGGCGGGCGCAAGTCGAATTGCGCAATATTCTGTGCCGTTCGCTGCAATAAGCGGCAACAGCGCGACGAGGGACAAAATAGGGGGGGGGGAGG
>NZ_JBHFMW010000008.1:105094-140275 GCF_041929505.1 Aeromonas sp. MdU4
GGGGGGGGGGAGGGCGATGACACGGCCACCGCTAAGGGCGGTGGCCTGTCAATAACGCGGGTGAAGACAGTTCTCTTGCCGTTGAGCTGGGGGCGTAGTTGGCAAGTGCAATAGCCCGACCGGTTACGTGCTTAGCCGTAACGGGCCAGGGTCAACCCCTCGTCGCTGATGGCGGTGTCGCTGCCGCTGATCAGGTCGCTCAATAGCTGGCCCGAGCCGGCTGCCATGGTCCAGCCGAGGGTGCCATGACCGGTATTGAGCCAGAGACCGGGAATGGGGCTCGGCCCCACCAGCGGGGTGCCATCCGGCGTCATGGGGCGCAGGCCGGTCCAGAACTCAGCCTGACTGATATCGCCCCCTTCGGGGAAGAGATCGCCGACCACCATGGCCAGGGTATCGTGGCGTTTCGGGTTGAGGGTGAGGTTGTAGCCCGACAACTCCGCCATGCCGCCGACCCGGATCCGCTCATCAAAGCGGGTGATGGCCACCTTGTAGGTCTCGTCAAGCACGGTACTGCGCGGCGCGGCGTCTGCGTTGATCATCGGCAGGGTGAGGGAGTAGCCCTTGACCGGATAGACCGGCAGCTCCAGCCCGAGCGGGCGCAGCAAAGGCCGCAGAAAACCGGTGGCATAGCTGCCGAGCGCACAGACGATGGCATCGGCGCGATAGCGCTGCTCGTTTGCCCGCACCGCCACGGCGCGGCCCCGGGCAACCTCAATCTCGTCGATATCGCAGTTGAAGACGAAATTGACCCCGAGCTGCTCGGCTTCAAGGGCAAGGGCCTTGGTGAAGCGGAAGCAGTCGCCGGTCTCATCGCCGGGCAGGCGCAGGCCACCGACGATTTTGCCGCGTACCCGGGCCAGCGCAGGCTCTGCCGCTTCGCAGCCGCTGGCATCGAGGGACTGGTAGGGGACGCCATACTCCTCCAGCACCTCGATATCGCGCTGGCTGGCATCGAGCTGGGACTGGCTGCGGAACAGCTGCAGGGTGCCGAGCTGGCGCCCTTCGTAATCGATGCTCAGCTCGTCGCGCAGCAGCTTCATGCAGTCGCGGCTGTATTCGGCGAGGCGTACCATGCGCCCCTTGTTGGTGGCGTAGGCGGTCGGGGTGCAGTTGGCGAGCATTCTGAGCATCCAGCGTAGCTGGAAGGGATCGGCGGTGGGGCACACGGTGAAGGGGGCATGCTTTTGCAGCATCCACTTGGCTGCCTTGAGGGGAATGCCGGGGGCCGCCCATGGGGCAGCATAGCCCGGGGATATCTGTCCGGCGTTGGCATGGCTGGTTTCAAGGGCGACGCCACCCTGCCGCTCCAGCAAGGTCACCTTGTGACCCGCTTTGGCCAGATACCAGGCGCTGGTTACCCCAATCACGCCGCCACCGAGAACCACTATCTCCATATCGTCTTTCCTTGACTGATCTCCTGATGTGGCCACCACCTTAATCAGCTGCCACAGGATATTCAACCGATGTCGGCAGGATTGGGATCTCCATCTGCTTGTGGGTAGAGGGTTGGCATTTGGTGCGAGTAATGTGTTTGATACCAGGGAGACCTGCTGATGGATCTGACCGGGAGAGGGTGATGACGGGTTGCCTTAATGTGTTTTCGTTCGGGTCATTTTCTGGGGGGGCGCGGCTTTGTGAGCAGGCGCACAGCTTGCCTGCATGCCCCTTGTTTCGCCGATCCATGACCGCTAACGTGGCGAGGCTGCCGGTTGGCAGTGCGCATCAATCTGGCATGGCAACCAGGATGGGTTGCCAGCGACACTGTTTACAGTCAATAAGTTGCAACCAATACGGAGGGGAGTGATGCCTATCATGACAGCTACGCCCCGGGCAGCTTGCCTGCTCGCCCACTGGTATACCCGAGATCCCATTCTCACCTTCGACTTTCCTCACCGCTGAACGGCGGCACCCGCCACTCGAGAAATTTAGCCGGACGATCCTGATCGCCCCGGCCACGTTACTTATCCATTTTTCACGAGCACTGGCCCCGCGCCGGTGAGGAGTTTTATATGCGTCGTATACCCGAACCGTTTCGTATCAAGATGGTCGAGCCCATCAAACAGACCACTGGCGCCGAGCGCCGTGCCGCCCTCGAGGCCGCTGGCTGGAACCCCTTCCTGCTGCTGGCTGAGGATGTCTATATCGATCTGCTGACCGACAGTGGCACCGGTGCTATGTCTGATCGTCAGTGGGCCGGCATAATGATGGGGGATGAGGCCTATGCGGGCAGCCGCAACTTCGTCGAGCTGGAGCGCGCGGTACGCGAGATTTTTGGCTATCAGCATGTGATGCCCACCCACCAGGGGCGCGGGGCGGAGCAGATCCTCTTCCCCGAATTGGTCAAGCGCTGCAAGGGCAAGGCACCGGTCTTTATCTCCAACTATCACTTCGACACCACCAAGGCCCACGTGGAGTTGGCCGGGGCGCGGGCCATCAACCTGCTCACTCCGAAAGCCCTCGACACCACGGCCCCTTACGCCTGGAAGGGGGATTTCGATCTCGGCCGCCTGAGCGACACCATCGAGACCCTGGGGGCCGACAATGTGGCCGGTGTCATTATCACGGTCACCTGCAACAGCGCCGGTGGTCAGCCGGTCTCCATGGCCAATATGGAGGCGGTCTCCGAACTGGCCCGTCGCCACCATATTCCGGTGGTGATCGACGCCGCCCGTTTCGCCGAAAACGCCTGGTTTATCAAGGAGCGGGATCCGGCTTATGCCAAGAGCAGCATCAGGGAGATAGTGCGCCAGATGTTTGCGCTGGGGGACATCTTCACCATGTCGGCCAAGAAGGACGGGCTGGTCAATATCGGCGGACTCTGCTGTTTCAAAGAGGATATCGACCTGTTCCGCGCGGTGCAGGTGCGCTGTGTGGCGATGGAGGGGTTCGTCACCTATGGCGGCCTTGCCGGACGGGACATGGCGGCGCTTGCCATCGGCCTGCGCGAGGGGATGGATGAAGAGTATCTCACCTACCGCATCAGTCAGGTGGCTTATCTTGGCGAGCGGCTGGCCGAGGCGGGCATCCCCATCCAGACCCCCACTGGCGGTCATGCGGTGTTTGTCGATGCCAAAAAATTGCTGCCCCATATTCCGGCCGAGCAGTTCCCGGCTCATGCGCTCGCCTGTGCGCTCTATCTGGAAGGGGGCGTGCGCGGGGTGGAGATCGGCTCCCTGCTGCTGGGGCGTGATCCAGTTACCGGCAAGCAGGAGGCGGCGGACTTTGAGCTGCTGCGCCTCACCATTCCGCGCCGGGTCTACACCCGGGATCACATGGACTATGTGGCCGACTGCCTGATCGCGGTGAAAGCGCGGGCCAGCGACATTCGCGGGCTCACCTTTGACTACGAGCCGCCGCTGCTGCGCCACTTCACGGCGCGGCTGAAACCGGTCTGATCAATAACCGGTTTGACGGGGTGATCAACCGCGCCAAGCCGTGAAGATCGAGGGCTAATCCCGGTTAAACAGCCCAGTAAAAAAGCCCCCGCACCAAGGTGCGGGGGCTTTCGTTTATCGAAGCGAAGCCGGGGTTAGACCGCCTGATACTCCAGCTCGATGGAGCCCAGCGCCTTGAGGGTGGACTGGGCCGAGTCACGCTGGCTGATCTGGCCGTTTTTGTTCTCCAGCAGCACAGCTCGGCGGATGGTGGCGAGATCTTCGCCACCCAGCACCGCATGGGCGCAGGCCATCTGCATCGGCGGCAGGCTGGGGTTGAATGCGGCGTTCTCGGCGTAGCGGCCAGAGAAGATGCGGCCATCGGCAAATTGCAGTGCCACCGCGGCATAGCCCTGACTGTAGGGGGCGTAGCTTTGACGGGCGGCGGCCAGTGCGGCTTGCCACAGCGGGTCTTCGCTTTCGAGCGTGAGCTCGGCGTGATCCTGCGGGCTCATCAGCGCATCGGTGATGTCGAGATCCGCCGGGCCAAACGAGTGGGGCAGGAAGGATTGCAGGGCGCTCAAGTCATCGGGCAGGGAGACTTTCAGGATCTTGGCGGTGCTCAGCTCGTTCATAAACTGACGGCAGTGGCCGCAGGGGGTGTAGTTGACGGTGATCTCGCTGATACCGGTCTCGCCGCCCAGCCAGGCGTTGGAGATGGCAGACTGCTCGGCGTGGACTGAGTGGAACAGACCCTGACCCGCGAACTCCATATTGGCGCCGAAGTACCAGGTGCCGCTCAGGCCACAGGCGATGGCACCGACGTAAAATTTGGAGATGGGCGCTACCGAGCAGGCAGCGGCCAGCGGCAACAGGGCGAGGCGCAGGGCGCGATCATCGAGACCTGTGGCGGTTTTCAGGGTGGCGACTTGCTCCGGCGTGAAGCGGGCGTTGAAGTCGGCACTATCCAGCATGGGCTGCACGGCTGCTTTGAGCGGGGCAGAGAGGGTATCGAATGGCTTGGCAAAACGGGGATGCATAGTGTGTCCTCAAAGGCCAATTGGGCGGCCATTGTAGGGAGCAAGTTCGGGTAAATGTGTGAGCCTGCTCACGCCCTGACGGGCAAACGGAGGAGGATGGTAATAGAAACGTTTGTCTTGTGCAAATTGTGCAGCAGGTCGCACCCCGACAGGCCTGCAGACCTGTCGGAATGGACAATTGCTAGTCAGATGAGCCAGTGATAGATGGCAAAAAGGAGGGGGGCGACGGCGGCGGTGAGGATCCCGCATACCACCATGGCGAGCGATGCAAAGGCGCCCTGGGTGATCCCTTTCTCGGCAGAGGTGGCGGTGCCGATGGCGTGAGCACAGGCGCCCATGGCAAGCCCCTGGGCTTCCGGGTCGGTTACTTTGAGCAACTTGAGCAGCGGGTAGCCAATCAGCGCACCGACAATCCCCACTACCACCACCACGGCCGCCGCGATGGCGGGAATGCCGCCGATGGACTGGCTGACGCTCATGGCGAGCGGGGTGGTGATCGATTTGGTGGCCAATGAGGCGAGCAGCGCCGGATCCGTGCCCATAAAATGACCGATCAGCAGGGTTGTGCACACCGAGATCAAGACGGAGGCGAGGGTACAGATTAGGATGGGCTTGAGTTTGGCCTGGATCTGGCGCGCCTGCTGATAGAGCGGCAGCGCCAGCGCCACCACGGCGGGCTCCAGCAACATGGTGATGGGGCTGCTGCCGCTCTCGTACTGCTCAAGGGGCAGATCGAGCCAGAGCAGCAAGCCGATGATCACCGCGGTTGGTACCAGCACCGGGTTGATGATGGGCCAGGGCAGGCGGCGATAGAGGGCGCGGGTAGTAAAATAGAGTGCCAGGGTCAGGGGAATTGCGCACCAGAAGATCATTTGTTCATCCTCTGGTAGAGCCGACCGACGGTGGCGAGGATCAGTACGATCCCGAGCACGATGCAGAGCATGATGACGCCGAAGGATTGGCGCAGGGGCTCAAGCCAGGCCACCAGCCCGACTGCAACCGGTACGAACAGCACGCCCATGTGGCGCAGTAGCAAGCCTGCCCCCAGCTCGACCCAGTGCAGTTTTATCAGTTGCAGCGAGAGCAGTACGAAGAGCAGTAGCATGCCGATGATGCTGCCGGGAAAGGCAAAAGGCAGGATGGCTGCCACGGATTTGCCTGCCAGCAGGCAGGCGACAATGACCATAAAGTCACGAAGGTACAGCAAGGCGCGTTGCGCGATCACGTCAGCCTCATCTTGGTAACTGGAAAGAAAGGCGCAGTTTACCAGAGAGGGGCGGTCGCGGCATTAAAACAATAACAACTGAAATCAGTTCGTTTGAATCTGATTTAATGAGGCAAATCTTTCGAAGATTGTCCGATAGAACCCATTTTCGAACTACAAGGAGTAGTGATGACATCCCTTTTGTCCCGTGTTCGCCAGCTGGCGAACGATAACGCGTTGCCACCCCATTTGCTGCAAACCCGTCAGTGGGAGGGACCCCTGTGCCGGGTGCGGCTCGACAACACTGGCTCTGAGACCACCGCCGTCGGGCGCTGGGTACTGTTTGATGGCAAGCTTGGCCTGCCGGTAGAGAGCGCCATCTATGGCGAAGGGTTTCAGATGCTGGCCCAGACCATGGGTAGCTGGCAATCACCGCAACCTGTCGGCCGCTGCCCTGATGCCAGCGTCTATCGCATCACCGATGACAACGGCTACCACACCATTCACAACCTGTTGCTGGTGGAGCATAACAAGGGATGGCTGTTGCTTGCCTTTGCCAGCTGCCACCGTTTTGGTGGGGAGTTTCGCCTCTACCCCGATGGTCGCTTGCAGATCCTGATGAACTGCGAAGGGCGGGAACTCGCGGTCGGTGAACATTGGCAGAGCGAGGCGCTGATCTGCCTCGAAGGGGCGGAGCGCGAGGATCTGCTGGCCGAGTTGGCACAGCTGATCGAGGCCGAGCACGGCTCGCTGATCGGCAAGGTGGGCGAGCGCCCCAATGGCTGGTGCTCCTGGTATCACTACTACGCCGAGGTGAGCGCTGCCGATATTCGCGAGAACCTGCAGGTGCGCGCCGAGCGCTTCCCGGTCCTGCGTTATGTGCAGATCGACGACGGTTATCAGGCCAAAATGGGCGACTGGCTCACCCCGTCGGCCAAGTTCGAGCAAGGGGTGGCGTCACTGGCTGCGGAGATCAAACAGGCTGGCTGTGAGCCCGCCCTCTGGGTCGCCCCCTTTATTGCCGAGCCCACTTCGCAGGTATTCCAGGATCACCCCGACTGGTTCGTGAAGGGGGATGACGGTCTGCCGTTGCCCTCCGAGCGTGTCACTTACGGCGGTTGGCGCTGCACACCCTGGTATGTGCTGGACGGCACTCACCCCGAGGTGCAGGCGCACCTCGAGCGGGTGTTCCGTACCCTGCGTGAGCTGTGGGGCATCCACTACTTCAAGCTGGATGCCAACTTCTGGGGCGCCATCCACGGTGGTCGTTTTCACGATCCGGCAGCCACCCGGGTTGAAGCCTATCGGCGTGGCATGGCGGCCATCCTGCGTGGTGCAGGTGAAGGCGCCTTCCTGCTCGGTTGCAACGCCCCGATCTGGCCAAGCCTTGGCCTGGTGCACGGCATGCGGGTGAGTGATGATGTGGAGCGCAACGGCCACCGCTATCGCCAGATTGGCCGTGAGGCATTCTGCCGTGCCTGGCAAAATGACAAGCTCTGGGCCCTTGACCCCGACTGCATCTGCTTGCGGTATCTGCCGAGTCAGCAGGCGAGTCAGGCTGAATACAGCTTCCATCTGGCGGCACTGGTGGCGAGCGGCGGCATGATGCTGGCAGGAGACCGGCTGCAGGATCTCGACGAGATGCAGGCGGCGCAGCTCAACAAACTGCTCGCGCTCTGCGCGGTACGTGCACCGTCAGCTCGCTTTGAGTCGATGGATTTTGCCTGCGGCGAAGTGAGCCTGCCGCAAGGGGGATCCTTACTCTGCCTCTTTAACTGGGAAGTTCAACCTCAGGAGTTTCTGCTGCCGCAAGGGGGAAGCGATTTCTGGGATGAGCAGGCTGTCGGTACCACCTTAACCCTGCAGGGGGGGGAGGGGCGAGTGATCCGCTACGCCTGATCACTTCGCCGCGACAAACAATTCAGGCTCCATCATGGAGCCTGAATTGTTTGTGATTGTGGTGAGCGCAGAGCAGAGTCTCAGTAACGCCACTCAAAGCCGATGGCATATTTGGCGGAACCATAGCCTGGAATATCATTGCCAGAGGCAATTGCCTTGAGGGTCATGCGAGATCCTAAAGGGATGCCGAGGCCAAAGCCAATGGCGAGCCGATCATTGGGGTTACCGATCAAATCAACGCGAAGTACCCGATAGAGGGACATATCCTCGCTCATATGCATATAAGCCTGAGAGGCACGATTGTAAGCTTGTCCGAACACTTCAAACTGGAAGCCCGCATGCTCGCTGATGGCCAGCGGAACACCGACAAATTTGTAGAGGTTGGAATCAGTGAAAAAGCTGTTGGTGACCTGCGGGGTAAAGTCGGTCTGGTCGTAGAGCGTGCTGAAGTTGTGCTCGACAATTTGGTAAGTTTGCTCCGGCAGGCGTGCAAGATAATCCGGCATATCAAACCGGTATGTGGCGTTGGCTGCCAGCGGCAGTAGCACCAGTAATCCTGACAGTGAGCGGCGATCTAGCTTCAATATAGGGTTTCCGTTCTCTCGGAGTGCACAAACAGGGGAAGGAAAAGTACATCAAATCAGTTTGTTAGAAGCTCCCCTTCGTCATTATGACCTGAAGAAGGGGATTGGTGGGGAAGATTTAGTGTGAAATTACTCACAACTCATAAATCTTCCAGATAGTGATAGATGCTCTTGAGGATCGCAAAGTTTCGTTCGTTCCCCTGATTTTGCTCTGCCAGCGCCTCGAGACGGGGTACATAATCTGGCAGGCGGCGGCTGAAGTAGTCGCTGCAGTGCAGGCGCCAGCGTTTCTGTTCGGTTTCGCTCAAGGTGTGTGGCCAGTTGCGGGCGCGGTAGCGAAACAGCATCTCCGGCAGCCGTGAGTCGGTAAAGGCAAATTCCCGTTCACCCAGAAGCTCTGCCGGGGTGGCCCGCACCAGATCCATGGTGGACTTGTCGCCATGGCCAAAGAATCCTGCGTAGAGCTGGGTATCGGGGTCGCTCTCATTGCTGCCGGTAAACTCCTGATTGAACACCTCCACCAGTTTTTCCCGTACTTCGGGGTGGGCACGCAGCAGATCCAGGCTCTTGCGGCACTGCTCCCTATCGATGCCCAGCTCATCGGCCCGCTCCGGCGTCAGGGTGGCGGCCGGGGCAAGCACCGGGCACTTGTTGATGTGCACCAGTTTGACCGGAATACCCGCCAGATCCCCCAGCTCCTCTTTCTTGGTGTAGAGGCGCTCGCGGATCTCCTCGCTGGTGAGCTCGATAAGCGGGGTGGGGTCGCGGGTCAGATCCACCATGATCACCGCATTCTGGTTGGTGGGGTGCCAGGCGAGCGGCGAGACCCAGCTCACGCACCCTTGCCAGGGAGAGAACATGCCGGAGACGTGCACCAGCGGCTTCATGGTCACCACGTCGATCAGCGCCTTCACCTTGTTCTTGTTGCGAAGGTCAAAGAGATAACCAAACAGCTTGGGCTGGGCTTTTTTCACCAGCTTGGCCATCTCGATGGTAGCCAGCACATCCGAGAGCGCATCGTGGGCATTGGCGTGAGCCACGCCGTTGGCCACCGTCAGCTTCTCCAGCCGGAAACTCGGTTTGCCCTCTTCATCAAAGGCCCACTCGATCCCCTCTGGCCGCAGGGCATAGCAGGCCCGCAGCATGTCGAGGATGTCCCAGCGGGAGTTGCCGTTTTGCCAGCTGTAGCCATAGGGGTCATAGAAGTTGCGATAGAGGGTGTAACGGGTCACTTCATCATCGAAGCGAATACTGTTGTAGCCCAGCACACAGGTATTCGGGGTGGCGAACTGCTCGTGGATTTGGCGAATGAAATCCGCTTCACACAGTCCATCCTTCATCGCCTTTTGCGGTGTGATGCCGGTGATAAGGCACGCCTCCGGATCTGGCAGATAGTCCGCCGGCGGCTTGCAGTAAATGACCAGTGGCTCGCCAATGAGGTTGAAATCCGCATCGGTACGAATACCGGCAAACTGCGACGGCCTGTCCTTGGCGGGGCTGATACCGAAGGTCTCGTAGTCGTGGAAGTAGAAGGTTGGCTGTGTTGCTTGGTTCTTGGGTGTGCTCATGTGTTCTTGTTTGATCGCCTAAGCTTTTGATTATAGGGTTCTTAATGATGTGTTCAGCATTGTCTGAGCACCCAATAAATTCTTTGTCGTTTGTGTCTGCCCGCCTATGTTCACCGTCCAGTTAGTACAACTCAAAGTACAACATGTCATTGGGTGAGTGATGGCAATTACAGACAGCTGGCTGTGAGGGGGCAATGGTAAACCATACTCGGGTCAGAGCGAAGTCACAGAGGTGTAGTGCTCTAATCATCCCTGACACCTTTTACCGAATACCAGGAGGGTTACCGGTGCTCATCGCTATCAGGTCGCCTGGTCTGAACGACGGCGCTGGCGCGTGGGTTTGATGTCCCGCAATCAATCAGCAGGTGTGGGTGTGGCGATATAACCTACGTCTGGTACCTGGCCTCTATACCCGCCGAGTTGTGGGCTGGGCGATGTCTGACAAGCGCTGATAAAGCGCAAACATTAAAAGCTGCATGACTCAGAGTATGAGCTGGTGTGGCAACGGTCGGGGCACACCTCGATAAAGCGGTTATTCAGGAGTCTGAGGTTAGAATGGATCCTTATTGCGGGCTGTATGAACCTGAGATAAGCAAAACGCGATATCAGATATTAACTGATAGATGACTACAGCTGGCGGTGTCAACATCAACACAATTACTGGATACCACCAGTAAAAGCCGAGGACTCCCTTTTTTATTTAGGTCATCCGCTTTTCTGGATGAATTATGTATTTGAGCCTAAGTTGCAATAATTTTATATATCTTCAAAATTGTGACAAGCTCCGAAAAATTGTAAACATTTTAACTATTTTTGTGACTTGACTCAATCTTTATATAGATACGATTTATTCACGTGCGTCTTGCTGATACATTGGCTGTGGACATAGAGACAAATCAATAGATTATCACTCCTTAGAGGCAAATCATGATTATCGCTCTGCATACTAATGTATTAAGAGAGCAAATAAATGAACAAGTCGATACAGGATATTATTGTTTACCAAATCTATCCAAAGAGTTTTCGCGATAGTAATAACGATGGCATTGGCGACTTACAAGGTGTCATTTCCAAGCTGGATTACCTATCCGATCTTGGTGTAAATGCTATCTGGCTTAGTCCAATCTACGACTCCCCACTTGATGATAACGGTTATGATATAAGTGATTATCAATCCATCCTTGTACAGTTTGGTACAATGGCCGATTTCGATCAGTTATTAGAACAGTGTAAACGTCGCAACATTAAAGTAATTATGGATTTGGTTATTAACCATTGTTCAGATGAGCATATCTGGTTTAAAGAGTCCAGAAAATCCAAAAACAATCCATATTCAAATTACTTTCATTGGGCTGATGGTATCAATGGAAATCCACCTAATAAATGGCGGTCAGTTTTTGGTGGCTCTGCTTGGGAGTATTCACCTGAACGAGATCAATATTATTTGCATATATTCAGCAAGAAACAGCCAGATTTAAATTGGAGTAATCCCCAGCTCGTCAATGAAATCCATTCAATGATTAAATGGTGGCTTGATAAAGGTATTGACGGATTTCGTATTGATGCAATCTCATTCTTAGAGAAACCCGTAGATTTCCATTCATGTGATAGTGAGGATTTTGCCACTGTTCCTTGTGCAAATAAAACGCTTGGTCACAGCTACATTAAAGGATTTATGGATATCATTAATTCCTATGATGCATTTAGTGTTGGTGAAGTAAACGAGGTAACTAGTGAGGGTATTTTAAAATACGTTGCACCAGCAGCGGGTGAATTTCAAATGGCAATTTCTTTTGTACCACCAGAAATTGAAGTTTTTAATGATGACTTGGTCTCTTATTACAAGGAACAATTAAAAACAAAATTAGAGATTGAACAACAAGGTGGTTGGAATGCTATTTTTCTATCAAATCATGATAAACCACGTCAAGTATCATTGTTTGGTGACGATGCAGAAGAATATTGGGAAGATGCGGCTAAAGCATTAGCAGTGTTGGTGTTAACCCAGAAAGGCACTCCATTTTTATATCAAGGTGAAGAAATTGGCATGACTAATTGCTATTTTGACACCATAAATAAATACCATGACTTGGATACCATCAATAAATATAATGAAAAAATTGAAGCAGGCGTCCAACCTGATGATGCATTCAGGTTAGTCCAGTTAGCCAGTCGTGATAACGGTCGTACACCTATTCAGTGGAATAGTGATACGTACGCTGGCTTTAGTACAGTGGAACCTTGGCTTGGTATCAACCAAAATAAAGACACTTTGAATGTTGAGTTGCAATCGCAATCACCCACATCAATTTTAAGTCATTACAAGAATCTAATATTACTACGAAAAGAAAATCAAGTTCTTATAGAGGGGCATACCAAATTATTAGACTTGGGTAAAAATATAATTGCATTTGAACGCTCACTTAATGACGTGCGATTCATTGTTATCGTGAATTTATCTAAAGAAGTCACTAGTATTAAAGCGATAGATTTTCATGGTTTAACAACATTAATGTCGAACAATTTTAGTAATAATAATCTGTCCGGTTATGGTTACGTCATATTTAAAGGCATTATACTATGAAAATTTCATTGCAAGAGAAAGTTGGCTATGGTTTAGGTGATCTGGGGTGTAATGTCATATTTCAAACGGTTATGGCATACCTAATGTTTTATTATACAGACATTGCACTAATTAATGCGGCAGCTGTTGGAGGTATTTTTCTACTAGCACGCATAATTGACGCCGTTTCTGATCCCGTGATGGGGTTCATCATTGATAAAACCAACACTCGATATGGTCGTTTTAGGCCATATCTATTATTTGGCTCAGTTTTTCTTGGTTTAACTGCATTTTCTTGTTTTACTATTCCGGTGGATTATAGTGAGAATTCTAAAATTGCATATGCTGCAATAACCTACATTGTACTTGGTATTGCTTATACCATTGTTAACATTCCTTACTCAGCATTAACGTCAGCGATATCAGCCGATCCCAATGAGCGCACAAAAATAACGGCAGTCCGTGTTATGTTTGCTGTTATTTCAGGCTTGGTCGTCGCTCAAATCGGCAACCTTGTTGATTTCTTTGGTGAAGGAGACAAGTTACTTGGCTACCGTTATGCGATCGGTTTCGCGGCGTTTCTTTCTACAGCATTACTTTGGATAACTTTTGTAACCACAAAAGAGCGTTGTACTGCTGATTCAAAAAGTGAAACAAGCTACACCTTAAAGGAGAGTGTTAGATTACTGGCAAAAAATAGACCGCTTATTATCCTGTCGATAGTATTTTTGATGATCCTAACAGCAGGTTTTATCTCGTTCTCTATGAATATTTACTTCTTAGAACATGTAATGATACGTCCAGATTTGATTGGTACTTCAATCATAGTCGGCACTGTCACTACATTTTTAGGGACGTTTTTTGTTCCTATAGTAACTAAGCGATATGGTAAAAAAGAGACTGCCATTATTACCTTAGCTGCTTTTGGATTTTCCCATTTGTTTTTTGCTTGGAACGCTTATAGAATTAACTCAGTTGAGTTATATTTTGTGATTATTGCCGTTAAAGGCTTTTTGAATGCATTTGCTTGGTCGATGGGTTGGGCGATGCTGCCTGATACTATTGAGTATGGTGAAAAGCAAACAGGTATTCGTAGTGAAGGTCTTGTTTACTCAGCATTTAGTTTCTGTCAAAAATTGGGCATGGCGTTATCAGGTGTGATAACCGGTTTTGTACTAAATCAATATGGATATGACCCTGTGTCAGGAATTACAAAGGAGGCTGTGGATGGAATCATCATTCTGTTTTCTTATATTCCCTTTGTTCTTGCCTTATGTAGCTCTTTGCTCCTTCAGAAATTCAATCTCTCTACTGATGTAACCTTTTACCGAAAGGGGTTTGATGCACACAATTCGACAGGTATCGGGTAATCCTTTTTCTCGGTGCCAGTACGAACAAATGCGCGTAGCCGTAAACGTTCACCGGGGGCGGGTTGACATGCAAAATGGGGCTTTCGTTTCTTGATCCCCATTTGCCGGTTGCCTGTATAGACCTGATTATCATCTGACACCGGCCTCAAACCGGTGTCTTGTTTGCGCCACTTTAGTGTGTGCTTCCTTCGGTATCAATTTCAGATCCTGCTTGAACATCTGCCTCTCCTTCATTCACCTTGCCCTGGTGTGCCCGCTGGTTGCTGTGGCTATCCGGATAGCTCTCTAGGTCTGGCAGCATCTACTCCACCTTTTCATACCTGGTCGTCCGTCTTTTGGTCTGGAAGTGTTCTCCGGCAAGGTGCAAAGAAACCGTTCGATAAAGCTCTTGCGCTGTGGCTTACCCACCTTGGTTGTCCGACCGGATGTATAAACCCGTGCGGCGTGGTTGCCCACATCAACCAGTCAGTTATGACTTTCTCAGCCCCAGATGACAGTTACACGCGAGATCTCCTAACAGACCGACCAAGGGGGTTCAGTGTGTTGACACCGTTTTGCGGTCGGAGCTGAGTGGGAAATGACATTTTTATAAACGGATCCGGTACCGGTTAGCGATAGGTACATCATTTGCACATTTATATTTATGTTCTGCAAGATGGGGTTGAGGGGACATAGAGTAAATTTTTTCTCGAAGCGAATGCTGGCGGCGTATTAACTCGAGCATCCACTGAGTTATCATCAGCAGGATCGTTCGGCATTACTGCGATACGTATCTGGTTGTTCATGAGGGAAATATGGATATTTTTGTTTCAAAAAAGATGCGAAATTTCATCTTGTTGGCGCAAACCAATAACATTGCCAAAGCTGCTGAAAAAATACATATGACCGCTTCGCCCTTCGGCAAGAGTATTGCCGCGCTGGAAGAGCTTATCGGGTATGATCTGTTTACTCGTAAAGATAATAGCATTAGCCTCAATAAGGCAGGGCAGGAGCTATATCAGACACTTTTCCCAATTTATCAGCGATTATCTGTCATTGATGCCGAAATACATAACTCTTCCGCTCATTCACGGCATATCGTCATCGGCATCGACAACACCTATCCAACCATCATATTTGACCAGTTGATCAGCCTTGGCGATAAATATGACGGAGTCACCACGCAGGCCGTTGAGTTTAGGGAAAACGGGGTTATCGACAATCTGTTCGATCATCAGCTTGACTTCATTATTTCGCCACAGCAGGTTTCACAACGGGTACAGCGGCTGGAGAATTTGGCCATTACCGAGCTGCCGCCACTCAGATTGGGGTTTCTGGTCTCCCGGCGTTATGAAGATCGCAATCCGCAGGAGCTGCTGCAGGAGTTACCCTGGTTGCAAATGCGTTTCCAGAACCGGGCCAATTTTGAATCAGTGCTGGATGCGTACATGCATCCCTGCGGCATTCATCCCACGATTATTTATCGCCCTTACAGCTTTATGGCAAAAATCAGTGCGGTGGAACGTGGTCAGTTTTTGACGGTCATTCCCCATTTTGCCTGGCGGCTGGTTAATCCGGCCAAGTTGAAATACTTTGATGCTCCTCATACTCCGATGTATATGCAAGAGTATCTCTATTCACTGAAAAACCACCGTTATACTGCCGCGATGATCGCGCACATCGCAGAAGATCGCGACAGTTCGGTAGATTAATCAGCCAAGCATGGAGCCGGTCTGCAGCAGGTTGATGTGCAGATCGAAGGCATGGCTCAGATCATGATGGATATGCCCACTGGGGGCATTTTCCAGGTAGTGATAGAGATAGTCCCGATAGAGCGGGTGGGCACAGTTTTCAATGATGGTGTGCGCCCGCTGCAGTGGTGAGAGGCCACGCAGATCGGCGATACCCTGTTCGGTGATGATGACCTTGACGCTGTGCTCGCTGTGATCAACGTGGCTGCACATCGGAACGATCGTGGATATTTTTCCTCCTTTGGCAATGGATGGTGCCATAAAAATGGAGAGGTAGGCATTGCGTTCAAAATCGCCGCTGCCACCAATACCGTTCATCAGATTGACTCCGGCAACGTGTGTTGAATTGGCATGGCCATAAATATCGAACTCCAGCCCGACGTTGAGGGCAATCACTCCCAGGCGGCGGATGATTTCCGGGTTATTGGAGATCTCCTGTGGTCGCAATACGATGCGGCTGGCGAAGAAATCCATATTGTCATAGATCTTCTGCAGTGAATTGGCGGAGACGGTCAGGCTGGAGGCACTGGCCCCAGACACTTTTCCGGTCTCCATGAGATGCACGACCGACTCCTGCAGCACCTCTGAATACATGGTAAATGATGGAATATCCGGATTTTCCCCAAGGCGTGCCATCACCGCGTTATTGATATTGCCCACCCCGCTTTGCAGTGGTAGAAATTCCCGCGGGATACGGCCGTTCGCCATTTCATTAAGCAGAAATGTCACCACATTGTCGGCAATTTGCTGACAGATGGGGTTCTCTTTATCCAGCGCATTGCCCGCATCCGGGAGTTCGGTATCAACCACGGCGACAATCTTGTGCGGATCGACCTGCACAAATTGGCTGCCGACCCGATCCATGGCATGGAAAATAGGCACACTGTTTCGCCGTGGTGGGGCTCCAGGCAGTATGATATCGGCGAGTTCTGCTACTCGCGGATTGTGGTAGTGATTCAGTTCGATAATCACTTTTTTGGCCCGTTGCAACCAGGTCGGTGCATTGCCAATTCCGCTGGATAGCCATACCCGGCCATCTGCTGTAATGGCCGAGGCTTCAATGACGGCGACATCGATATCGCCGAAGAAACCGTAATTAACCATCTGGGCCACTTCGCTCAAATGCAGGTCAACGAAGTTCACCTGGCCCTGATTGATTTTCTCCCGCAGCCCGGTGGCTGTTTGATAGGGTGCGCGCCAGGCGACTGCATCGGCCTCCGAGAGCGCATCATCGGCAGCCGCACCGATAGATGCGCCCGTCAGCAGGCGGATCTGAAAGGGTTGCTGTTCCTGATGCAGTGCACTGGCCCGTTTGGCGATGGCGGCAGGCAGCGCTTTGGGCGAGCCTGCCGGAGTGAAACCGCTAAATGCGACCATATCATTGTGTTGAATTATTTCTGCCGCGTCGTCTGCGCTGAGCCGTCTCCAGGGATCCTTCATCTTCTCCTCCTTATATTTATCCCAGCGTCATTAGCAGCCCTGAAAATGCGGTTTACGTTTTTCCATAAATGCAGCCATGCCTTCCTGATAGTCCTGACTATCGTAGACTTCACGGCGCATCCCCTGAATGCGTTCGAACTCGTCTGAATTCATGGTGTGTGCTTCGCCCAGCACGCGCAGCTCCTCTTTGATGACAGCAATGGCCAGCGGCGCTTTTTCCGAAATGTGATGGGCGATTTGCAGTGTGAAATCTTCCAGCTCTTCAGGCTCGATTACGTGATTCAGAATACCAACCGCCTGAGCGCGCTGGGCGGTGATGGGGGAGGCGGTAAAGATCAACTCTTTGACGATATGGAAACCGGCATCACGGGTCAGGTTATGAATACCGACCAGGTTATATGGCACACCCAGATTGACCGGTGTCATCGAGAAGGTGGAGGTGCTGGCCGCAATAATCAGATCCGAGCTCATGATCATCTCGAATGCACCACCCCAGACGCTCCCCTCGACCATCGAAATGACGGGTTTGGGATATTTCTGGATCATTCGGGTAATTTGACGCAGGGGATCGTCATAGGAGAGAGGATCGCGACGGCCACTGGGCAGTTCGTGGATATCGTGACCCGCGGAAAATACTTTGGCTCCGCTGGGGGCGCGCAAAATAATGCAGCGGATTTCCGGTTTATTCAGATCGCGTAACGCTTGCATGAGATCATCAATAAACACTTTGCTCAATGCATTCAATTTACGGGCGTAGTTAAATTCGATAACGGCAACTTTCTGAATGATAATGACATTGACGTATTGATAAGACATACCTGAATCCTTAATTAAGAGTATTGAAGTTGAAGAAATTCTTTTATTTTCTGCAGACCGGTGCGGACCGACAGTTTGTTGTCTTTAACCGCCTGGAGGGTTTGGTGAAAATAGTGGTCAAAATCCGGTTGCGTAAAAATCTGTTGCAGCACTTCCTCTTCCGTTTGCCGCTGTAGCCAATCAATGGCTTGTTGCTGACGCACCTTGCCAAGCCGACCGCTGTGGCTTAGTGCACGTTGAAAATCGGCGATAGCCTGCCAGATCTGCTCCATGCCGCGTTTTTCACGGGCACTGCAGGTCAACACCTGTGGCTGCCACTCCTCATATTTACGCCGTAAAATGTGCAACGCGCTTTCATACATATGACGGGTAATGGCCACATTCGGGCGGTTTTCGCCATCATCCTTGTTGATAATGATGAGATCGGCCATCTCCATCATCCCTTTCTTGATCCCTTGCAGCTCGTCGCCACCCCCTGCAATTTGCAGTGAAATAAAGCAATCCACCATGCGGGCCACTTCGGTTTCCGACTGGCCGACCCCGACGGTTTCCACCATCACCACATCGTAGTTGGCTGCTTCACACAGCAGTATCAGCTCGCGGGCTCGCTGGCTGGCGCCCCCCAGATGGCCACTGGATGGCACCGGGCGAATAAACGCCGAGTCGGTACGCGCCAGCTCGGTCATCCGGGTTTTGTCCCCCAGAATGCTGCCGCCACTGACCGGGCTGCTGGGATCCACGGCAATGACGGCCACCTTGAGCCCCTTGCTAATCAGCAGCATGCCAAAGGCTTCCAGAAAGGTACTTTTTCCGGCACCTGGCGTCCCGGTGATACCCAGCCGCAGCGCCTTGCCAGTGAAGGGCATGATGCTGTCGAGCAGCTGGGTGCTGAGCGCCTGATGGCGTGGATGAAGACTCTCCACCAGGGTCATGGCCTGGGCGAGCGCAGCACGCTCGCCTGACCGGATCCGCCCGATGTAGTCCGCCAGTGTCATCTCATTAATCATGATGCTGACTAATCCGTGTCAAAACATCGCGCACACTCTCCAGCATGGGCGTGCCGGGGCCATAGATCGCCGCGACACCGTGCTCTTTCAGGAAGGGGTAGTCTTGGGGCGGAATGACGCCTCCTGCGACCACGCAGATATCGCCACGTCCAGCCGCGTTAAGGGCGTTGACCAACTCCGGGATCAGGGTTTTATGGCCAGCAGCCAGCGAGGAGGCACCGACCACATGGACATCGTTTTCTACCGCCAGACGGCAGATCTCTTCAGGGGTGGAGAACATGGGGCTGAGATCGACATC
Organism: Aeromonas sp. MdU4; assembly: GCF_041929505.1. Taxonomy (NCBI): domain Bacteria; kingdom Pseudomonadati; phylum Pseudomonadota; class Gammaproteobacteria; order Aeromonadales; family Aeromonadaceae; genus Aeromonas; species Aeromonas sp. MdU4. The sequence continues at coordinate 123,991 of NZ_JBHFMW010000008.1, forward strand.
GAAGCCCAGATCGGAGTAGGCGCTGGCAATGACTTTTGCGCCCCGGTCGTGACCATCCTGCCCCATCTTGGCAATCAGGATGCGTGGCCGACGGCCGTGATCGGCGAGGAACTGTCTGGTTTGCGCCACAATGGTGTCAAACTCGCTCGCACCTTTATCGGATTGGTGGTAGCTCTGGGAGATGACGCCGGTAATGCACTGGCTGGGTACCAGATAACGGTCGAAGGCGACTTCCAGTGCATCTGAAATTTCGCCAAGGGTGGCACGCACCCGGGCTGCGTTGACGGCGGCGGCGAGCAGATTTTCATTGTGTTGTGCGGCATGAGTCAGTGCTGCGAGCGCGGCTTTGACGGCCTTGCTGTCGCGGGTCGCCCGGATCTGTTCCAGTGAGGCGATCTGCTCGTTACGCACCATCACGTTGTCGATCTCCAACACCTTGGTCTCGTCTTCTTTCTCCAGCTTGTATTTGTTAACCCCAACGATCACCCGTTGCCCCTGGTCGATGAGCGATTGTTCCCGGGCGGATGCCTCTTCAATCATCCGTTTTGGCAGTCCAGCCTCAATGGCTTTGGCCATGCCACCCACATCGTCAATCTGTTTGATGATGGCGCGTGCTTGCTTGACTATCTGATCGGTCAGCGACTCCACGTAGTAAGAGCCCGCCAGCGGGTCAACCGTACGGCAGATCTCCGACTCTTCCTGAATAATGATTTGGGTGTTGCGGGCAATCCGTGCCGAGAAGTCAGTCGGCAGGCCGAGCGCTTCATCATAGGCGTTGGTATGCAGCGATTGGGTGCCGCCAAGGGTTGCCCCCAGCGCTTCGATCGTGGTACGGATGATGTTGTTATAGGGATCTTGCTCGGTCAGGCTCCAGCCCGATGTCTGGCAGTGGGTGCGCAGGGCCAGCGATTTGGGATTGGTGGCGCCAAATCCGCTGACGGCTTCACTCCATAAATAACGTGCGGCACGCAGCATCGCGACGTTCATGAAGAGATCCATGCCGATGCCGAAAAAGAACGAAAGGCGAGGGGCAAAGTCATCAATTTTCAGCCCGGCCGAGATGGCCGCCTTGATATATTCGATCCCGTCAGCCAGGGTAAATGCCACTTGTTGCACGCAGTTGGCACCTGCTTCACCCATGTGGTAGCCACTGATGCTGATGGTATTAAAGCGCGGCATATTGGTGGAGCACCAGGCGATAATATCGGCAATAATGCGCATGGATGGTTTGGGCGGGTATATATAGGTATTGCGGCAGAGATATTCCTTGAGAATATCGTTCTGGATAGTACCGGTCAGCAACTCTGGCGCGACCCCTTGCTCCTCCGCGGCAACGATATAAAAGGCCAGCACCGGTAATACGGCGCCATTCATGGTCATCGAGACCGACATTTTATCCAGCGGGATTTGATCAAACAGCACCTTCATATCTTCGACGCTGTCGATAGCGACCCCGGCTTTACCGACATCGCCCGCCACCCGCGGGTTATCCGAGTCGTACCCTCTGTGGGTGGCCAAATCAAAGGCTACAGAAAGGCCTTTTTGACCAGCTGCAAGATTGCGGCGATAAAAAGCATTGGACTCTTTCGCGGTGGAAAATCCCGCATATTGGCGAATGGTCCACGGCTGCGCGGTGTACATGGTGGCACGTGCGCCACGAACATACGGGGCGAGACCCGGCAGCGTGTTGGTGACTTCCAGTCCGTCAAGATCGCCCTGATGATAAAGCGGTTTGATGGCAATGCCTTCGGCAGTTTGTCGCTCCAGGGACTCCACGGTTTTCCCCAAGCGGCCCAGTTCCTTATTGGCCAGTTTTTGCCAATCCTGCACATTCGACATATTAAAACTCCATAGTTTTCAATGATTAATTTAATAAGCTGAGAGGGTTGAAAATATGCAGGTACGGTGAGCTTTTTGGCATGGCTTGTCGCCAGCAAAAAATAGCAAATAGCGCGTCATTTTTTGCCGCCTGATAAATTTCGAATTTGAGAGGTAGCGCAAGGTTTTATGGCGATGTTCATAGCCTGTCGCAGCCGGGCTGAAATATTCAGCAGCTACTGACTGAACAATGAATCCATGGCGCAAAATGTGACTGAATGGTTTCTTTGGTGATGAGAGGTTGTTGGCTGTTTTTTAATTGATTGACATGCTTAATCAGCCGAAGGTGATTATTGATGTGTCGGTTATCAATAATCCACGTCACGTAGTAGAGGCGTGTTCCAAAATACCGCGTATCCCAGCGTTCACTCGCCATTGAGTAAAAATAATCATTGATTCAATAATGGTGGCGCTGGCCTGTTTTTAGCAAGAAAACATATTTCACCGATGGCTGCAGGCCAGATAAGTAAAAATAAAGCGTGATCCAGCCCTAATATTTCCCAGATTTTCCGATTTTTGATACAGCCTTGCAAAATGGCCGACTTACCATCCAAACCATCATAAAAACCATGAGATGGACATGGAAAAAGAACGCATCATTCAAGAGTTTGTGCCTGGTAAACAAGTCACGCTCGCGCATCTGATCTCCCATCCAACCGACGAGCTGGCGCGCAAGATTGGCGTCGCCCAGGCCGAAGCGATTGGCATCATGACGCTGACGCCTGGTGAAACGGCAATGATTGCCGGTGATCTTGCGTGCAAAGCGGCCAGCATCGAGATCGGTTTTCTTGATCGTTTCTCCGGTGCCTTGGTGATCACGGGGAGCTGTGGTGCGGTTGAAGAAGCGCTGCACCAGACGATCGCAGGCCTGCAACGCTTGCTTGGCTATACCGTGTGTCCGCTGACGCGATCATGAGGGAACAGTGATGAACCGTTCGATCCGATTTGCCCTTGTTGGTCCTGTTGAGGCGGGCAAATCCACGCTGTTTCGCGCCTTGAATGGTGAATGCGGGGAGGTCCGCAAGACGCAGGCGGTGGAGTATGACGCTCAGGGATGTATCGATACGCCGGGGGAGTTTTTTAGCCATCCACGCCTGTTCAGTGCACTGATCAACAGCATCTCGGAGTGCGATCTGCTGGTGTATGTCCACCCGGCCAACGATCTGGAGTGCCGTCTGCCTCCCGGCTTGCTGGAGATCCATGCCAATCGCCGGATTGCCGTTGTGATCAGCAAGATAGATCGGCCGGATGCACAGCCAGACTCGGTCGAAGAGGTTCTGCGTGAGCATGGTTTTGTGGGCGACATTCTGCGTGTTTGCAGCCTGCAGTCCGAGAGTGTTGCGCAAGTTCGACGCCAGTTAGGGCTTAACTGTGGTTCTGCCGCGTGAGCGCGGCCCAAAGCATAAGGTGAGTTGCGAGATGAAGAAGCTGATCAGTGCCGATACGGTACGTGCGGCCCATGCCGCCGGGGAACACGCCATCTATATCTGTACCAGAGAGCATATCGTTACCCCGGAAGCTCATGTGGTCGCCGAGCGACTGGGGGTGATCCTGACCGAGGCCCCGCGCGTTGTCGCTGATGCCAGCCAGCCGAGTGCACCAGCGGTGCCCGTTGCGGTCGTGGCGAGTCAGGATGATGAGCAGGCCGTGCTGGCAGAGATCCGTTCCCAGATCCTTGCGCGGTTGCCCGCCGGGGCCGTGACCCCAGAGCTGGTTGATCAACTGGTTCGCAAAGCGGCAGCAGAGCATCGAGGAGCCAGCCAGGCAGAGACGGCCTCACCAACCAGCTCACCACGCGGACCCGCCATCAAATGTGTCCATGCCCAGGATGTGCGGATGGGCCTGTTCGATGGGGCGGGGCCCGGCCAGCAAGTGGGCATCGCGGATCTCATCACCGCCGCGGATGGCAGTTCCATGGCCGCCGGTTTCATGCAGTGGGAAAACGCCTTTTTCCCGTGGACGCTCAATTATGATGAGGTCGATCTGGTGATGGAGGGGGAGCTGCATATTCGCTGCAACCAGGAAACGACTATCGCGAAAGCGGGGGATGTCATTTTTATTCCCAAAGGATCCAGCATTGAGTTCGGCACCCCCACTCATGTGCGTTTCCTCTATGTAGCCTATCCGGCTAACTGGCAGAGCTGCTGAGGTGGCCATGAGCACTTTCATCACTGAAGAGTGGCTGCGATCCCGTTACTCCATCACCCAGAATACCGAGATCCGCTTGCCTCGGGATGCCAAGTTGACCCAGTCAGCCGAGGATCTGCTCAAAGGGCGCGGCATCGTGGTTCGCTACCAGGACGAACAGGGCTCTCTCTTCAGCACCGATGAGCATGGCGAACAGCGGGCGGTTCATGCGCTGACGGGCACGGATCAGCGCACCGAGAGTTGCTGCCAGCTCTGTCATCAGCCCGTGACCAAAAAAAGCGAAGCGCTCACGCATTTGAATGCGCACACCCTGGTGCCCAAGAACCATCCGCGCATTGTGCTGCGGGGCAAGCTGGACAGCACCATTGCCCAAGCGGTCTGGATCCAGACCGAATGGGAAGAGCACAAGATGTCGTCCACGCTGGCGCGCTATCTGGCTGATATCCGTTCTGCCCTTGGTAATGTGCTGCGTGCCGAGGTGAGTGGTGAAACGCTTGCGCCGATTGCCATGGGGGAGGCCGATGATGCACAGATCCATGCCTTGTCACACCAGCCACTCGCCCTGCTGGGTCATGATCACATTGTGCCAGCCATTGAGCATGGTGTTGAGGTTGCCCGGCTCAATTTGCTGCGGGCCATGATCCGTGAATGCGAGAGCGTCGCTGCCCAGCTCTATCTGGATGTCGATTTTAACGTGAGCCGCCCGGATATATTGCAGGGGCTCAATCGCCTGAGCAGTGCCGTCTACGTGCTGATGATCCTCGCGTTGCTGGCCAAACGTGGCAAGCCACTGCCAGGAGTGGGGGCCGCACAATGAGTCTGCTCAAACAGTGCCGTCTTGCCGCACACCAGCAACCGTTGCGCATTGTGTTTCCCGACAGTCTGGATGAACGTTGCGTCCTTGCCGCTCATCAGCTGTCACGGGAGGGATTGGCTTATCCCATTCTGCTGGCTAACCCCTTCGAGCTGCGCCATTTCTGCCATACCCGGGGGCTGCCACTGACCGGATTTGCCGTCCATGATCCTGCCATGTCATCCCGCCTGGCCAGCTATCAGCAAGCCTTGGCGACACGCATGGCCAAAGAGAGTGAAGATGCGCTGCAAAAAAGGCTGCAACAGCCGCTCTGGTTTGGTGCGGCGATGCTGGCAGCCGGGGATGCGGATATCTGTATTGCCGGCAATCACTCATCTACCTCTGACGTATTGAGGGCCGCCCTCAAGGTGATTGGTCTGATACCCGGCAATCGCACCGTCTCTTCCATTTTTTTCATGTTGCCGCTCAACGGCGGTGAGCCACTGGGGTTTGCTGACTGTGGTGTGGTGCCACAACCGACTCCGGAGCAATTGGCGGATATCGCGTTGGCCAGTGCCGAGAGCTATCGCAACGTGACAGGCAACGAGCCTCGTGTCGCCATGCTCTCATTTTCCACTCATGGCAGTGCCCGTCATCCCGAAGTAGAGAAGGTTCGCGCGGCGACCGAGTTGGTACGCCAGCGTGCCCCGGATCTGATAGTCGATGGTGAGTTGCAATTTGACGCCGCCATGGTGCCTGACGTGGCAGCCAGCAAGGCGCCGGGCAGCCCACTGGCCGGACGGGCCAACGTGCTGGTCTTTCCATCGCTGGAAGCGGGCAACATTGGTTACAAGATCGCCCAGCGACTGGGCAACTATCAGGCGCTCGGCCCCATGGTTCAGGGGCTGGCCCGACCGCTACACGATTTGTCTCGTGGCTGCAGCGTGGCGGACATGGTCAATGTCACGCTGCTGGCGATGAAGATGTGCAACAAAACGGGACCCGTCGTTGAGCAACAAATCCCGATGACCCGCTAAACAAGATGAACAACCCCAACCCTTAAAGGAGTGTGTAAATGGAAGCTCTTGGCATGATTGAAACCCGTGGCATGGTTGCCCTGATCGAAGCCTCAGATGCAATGGTCAAGGCGGCTCGCGTCAAGCTGGTCGGCGTCAAGCAGATCGGTGGTGGCCTGGTTACCGCCATGGTCCGTGGCGACGTTGCCGCCTGCAAAGCTGCCACTGATGCCGGTGCGGCTGCCGCACAGCGTATCGGCGAGCTGGTCTCTGTCCACGTCATCCCGCGTCCCCATGCTGATCTGGAAGAGGTTTTTCCAATCAAGATGTCGGCCGACAAAAACTTCGACTGAACCTCGAATGAACCAGGCCGGCGGCTAATACCCAGCTGACCGGCCTATCCTTCCCCTTCCTTTGATGATGCCGCTTCAGGTGGCAGGGGGAAGTGTTGTCTGCCCATACGGGCAACGGGAGCAAAAAGATGAAACTGGGCATCGTAGTTGGACAAGTGGTCTCTACCGTCAAGCACAGTGGCTTGCAGCGAGAGATCCTGCTGCTGGTGGAGATGCTGACACCGGACGGCCAGCCGAGCGGTGATTTTCACGTCGCTGCCGATAGCCTGGGCGCCGGTAATGGCGAGTGGGTACTGCTGGTGGCCGGCAGCTCCGCACGGCGCATGCTGGACGAAAATACGCCGGTAGATCTGGGTGTGGTCGGCATCATCGATGAGGTGGTGTACCAGCAGCAAGTGGTTTACCACAAGTGATCCGGCATGCCGGATGGTTGGGAAATAAGGAGTAGGGTGTGGAACTGAAGGCAACTGACATCGAACAAGTGGTCAAAGCGGTCCTGGCCTCAATGGGGCAAACCTCCCCGACAAGTAACGAGCCGGTCGCGGCCGATCTGGCATCCGGTATCTTTACCGAACTCGACGATGCGGTGGCCGCAGCACGGGTTGCACAAAAAGCGCTGCACAGTGTGGCGATGCGCCAGCAGGTGATCGCGGCCATTCGCGGTGCGGGAGAGGCCCATGCGCGTGAACTCGCTGAATTGGCGGTAACAGAAACCGGCATGGGTCGTGTTGACGACAAGATTGCCAAAAATCTGGCCCAAGCCAGGCATACCCCGGGCGTGGAGTGCTTGCAGGCGCAGGTATTGAGCGGTGACAAGGGGCTGACCCTGATCGAAAACGCAGCCTGGGGAGTCATTGCCTCGGTCACTCCCTCCACCAACCCTGCTGCGACCGTCATCAATAACGCCATCAGCATGATCGCGGCGGGCAATAGCGTGGTGTTTGCCCCGCATCCGGCGGCCAAGCGTACCTCACAGCGTGCCATCTCGTTGCTCAACGATGCGATTGTTGCCGCGGGGGGCCCGGCGAACCTGCTGACCACAGTGGTTAAACCCGACATTGCAACGGCGCAACGGCTGTTTCGTTATCCCGGCATCAACCTGCTGGTCGTCACCGGCGGGGAAGCCGTGGTCGATGCAGCCCGCAAAGTGACCGACAAGCGGCTGATCGCTGCCGGCGCTGGCAATCCGCCAGTAGTGGTCGATGAGACGGCCGATATTGCCCGTGCCGCCCGCGATATCGTTTGGGGGGCGTCGTTTGATAACAACATCATCTGTGCCGATGAAAAGGTGCTGATCGCCGTCGATGCGATTTGCGATGACCTGAAGGCCGAGATGACACGGCACCATGCCGTAGAGCTCACCGCCGAGCAAGCCAGGGCGCTGTGCGCCATTTTGCTCAGCAAAGTGGATGAACAGGGCCACGGTGTGGTCAGCCGTGACTGGGTGGGCCGGGATGCTGCAAAAATTGCCGCAGCCATCGGGCTGACCGTGCCGGAAGATACCCGTTTGCTGTTTGTGGAAACCCCCGCCAACCACCCGTTTGCAGTCACCGAATTGATGATGCCGGTACTGCCTGTGGTACGTGCCCGCCATGTTGATGAAGCCATCGCGCTGGCAGTGAAGCTCGAAGGGGGCTGCCGCCATACTGCCGCCATGCATTCACGCAATCTGGACAATCTGGACAAGATGGCCAACGCCGTCGATACCAGTATTTTCGTCAAGAATGGCCCCTGCTTGGCAGGGTTGGGATTCGGTGGCGAGGGGTGGACCACCATGACCATCTCCACCCCGACAGGGGAAGGGGTGACCTCAGCCCGGACCTTCATTCGCCTGCGCCGTTGTGTGCTGGTTGACCACTTCCGCATCGTGTAAGGAGTGCGCCATGCCATCACCCTTCCTCTCCCTCGAACTGCTGCAGGTACGTCTCGATGCGGCGTGTCAGCTGCATCGCGGTGAACTGACGCCACTGCCCGTTGCCGATATGCGTCTGGGTATCGATCTGGGTACCAGCGATGTCGTCTCTGTGGTGGTCGACCCGGCGGGCGAGCCCCTGGCGCTTTGTCTGGAGTGGGCCGATGTGGTGCGTGATGGCGTGGTCTGGAATTTCTTCGGCGCCGTCGAGATCGTTCGCCGCCAGCTCGACGAGCTGGAACAAAAACTGGGCCATCGCTTTCAGAGTGCGACCACCTCCTTTCCACCAGGCACAGATCCGCGGATCTCGGTCAACGTGCTGGAAGCGGCGGGCCTGACGGTCAGCGCGGTGATTGATGAGCCCTCCGCGGTCGTCAATCTGCTGGGGTTGCAGCATGCTGCCGTGGTGGATATCGGTGGCGGGACAACCGGCGTCGCCATCGTCGAGCAAGGCAAGGTGGTCTACAGCGCCGATGAGGCGACCGGCGGCCACCATGTCTCGCTGACGCTCTCCGGCCACTGTGGCCGCCCTCTGGCGGAGGTCGAGGTGATGAAGCGCGAGCAGGGGAGCGAGGTATGGCCGATTGTGCGCCCGGTATTCGAAAAGATGTGCGATATCGTTCAGCACCATCTCGAGCGCATGCCCAAGGGCGATCTCTATCTCTCCGGCGGTAGCTGCACCCTTCCCGGGGTTCGCGAGCTGTTTCAGCGCGAGTTTCCGGCACATCGTGTTCATCTGCCCCGCCACTCGCTCTATCTCACCCCACTGGCCATCGCCTGCTATGGGCAGGCAACAGGAGCAAGTCATGCAGGTTGATGATCTGGGTCAGGCACTTTATCACGCGCTCGATCTGTTCAATGCGCGGGAGGTGCAAACCTTCACCGTGCCCCCGACCACCTTTATCGGCGCGGGTGCCATTGCCCGTCTGGGTGAGGCGACAGCGGCGCGTGGCTATCGCCATGTGTTCATTGCCATCGATGGTTTTCTGCTGGATCAGGGGCTGGCTGACACTCTGTTTCGCTCGCTGCTGCGTCATGGTGTCGCCACCGAATGTTATCGCTACGCCGGTGGCGAACCGGACAGTGACACGGTCGAAGCGGCAGCCCGCCAGCTGGCCGATGCACAATGCGATGCCATCATTGCATTCGGTGGCGGCTCCGTCCTGGACACAGCCAAAGCGATCGCCGTGCTGGCAGCTCATCCCGGCATGGGCGTGGCCGAACTGGCGGCGGCCCTGATGCTCCCCAATGGTCGCATGCCGTTGCTACTGGTCCCGACGACCGCGGGTACCGGGTCGGAAGCGACCAATATTACCGTGATCACCGACAGTGCGAGTGGCATCAAGCAGGCCATCGTCCAGCCCGCGTTGATCCCCGATGTCGCGGTGATCGACGCCTGTTTGACGCTGGGAGTGCCAGCTCCCCTGACCGCCGCTACCGGCATCGATGCGCTGACGCACGCCATCGAAGCTTATCTGGCTCGCGGTACCAATCCCTTGACCCAGGCACTGGCACACCGCGCCATCACCCTGATCGGGCGGGCTCTGCCCATCGCCGTTGGCCAGGGCCATGACCTGGCCGCCCGGCAGGACATGATGCTGGGCTCATATCTCGCGGGCATGGCCTTCTCCAATGCCGGGTTGGGTCTGGTACATGCCATGGCACACCAGATTGGTGCGCGCTACCACATTCCCCACGGTATCGCCAACGCGATGCTGCTCCCCTCCGTCTTGAGTTTCAACCGGCTGGTGTCAGCCAAAGCCTATCGGGAGATAGGTTACGCCCTGAGCGGGGAGGCACTGAATGCGGATGGGTTCATTACGGCGGTGACGCAACTCATCACCGATATCGGCTTGCCAACCGGTTTGTGCGTGCCAGGGATCACTCCGGAGGCATTTCCCGATCTGGCCAGTGCCGCGCTGAGTGATACCTGTCTGGCGGGCAATCCCCGTACCGCCAGTCACGCCGAGATCATCGATATCTACCGTCATGCCTGGCAACGCCAGGTCACAGAAAACTGAACAGGACTGGGCACAAGGAGCACGTCATGGGTATTAACGAGATCATCATGTGGATCATGATGAGTTTTATGGTTATCGCAGCACTGGACCGCATGATGGCCCAGTTCGGCGGGTCGGAAGCGGTGCTTGGCAAGATCGGACTGGGCAGTGTCGGTCGCCAGATCAGCGGTTCCGGCTCTCAGTTTGAAGAGGGGTTCATGGCCATGGGGGCACTGGGCCTCGCCATGGTCGGGGTGATCGCGTTGGCACCGGTACTTGCCCACGTGCTTGGCCCGGTAGTGATCCCGCTCTACGAAGCGGTGGGTGCCAACCCTGCCATGTTTGCCACCACCTTGCTGGCCAACGACATGGGAGGCTTCTTCCTGGCCAAGGAGCTGTCCGGAGGAGACACTGCCGCCTGGCTATATGCCGGTCTGATCCTCGGTGCCATGATGGGACCGACCATTGTCTTCAATATTCCGGTGGCGCTGGGGATTATCGACAAAGCGGATCGTCGCTTCCTGGCGCTGGGGGTGATGGCCGGTGTCATCACGATTCCCCTTGGCTGTCTTGCCGGTGGCATCGTCGCCATGTTCAGTAACGTCATGGTTGATGGTCAGCCTGTGGTGTTCACCTTCGAGATGCTGCTGGTCAACATGATCCCGGTGATTGTGGTGGCCGTGCTGCTCGCCGTCGGGCTGAAGCTCTCACCGGAGAAGATGATCGCCGGTTTCCAGGTGTTCGCCAAATGTCTGGTGGTGCTGATCACCGCCGGTCTGGCCCTTGCCGTCCTGCAAGCCACCCTCGGGGTGAGCGTGCTGCCCGGTATGGACCCCATCTTTATGGTGCGCGGTGACGAGCCGGGGGCCACGATGCGGGCCATCGAGGTGATCGGTTTTATCTCCTGCGTCCTGTTGGGGGCTTACCCCATGGTGTTCATGTTGACTCGCTGGTTTGAAAAGCCGCTGATGCGCGTTGGCGGCCTGCTTGGCATGAACAACAGTGCTGCAGCCGGTATGGTGGCGACCCTCGCCAACTCCATCCCCATGTTTGGTCTGATGAGCAAAATGGACGATCGGGGCAAGGTGATCAACGTGGCGTTCGCAGTCTCAGCCGCCTTCACCTTTGGTGATCACCTTGGTTTCACCGCCGCCAATGTCTCCAGCATGATCTTCCCGATGATCGTCGGCAAGCTGGTGGGCGGGTTCAGCGCCGTGCTGCTGGCGATGAAACTGGCTCCGGTCAAAACCGTTGAGGTGCCTCAGGCGCTTCATTCCGGACAACAGGGCTAATCCCATCATGAACCGTCGGCAGATCTACAGTGTGGGCATCGACATCGGCACGACGACGACCCAGGTGATCTTCTCGCTGCTGGAGCTGGTCAACCGGGCTGGCGTGTCACAGGTGCCTCGCTACGAGTTTTCGCGTCGCGAGATCGTCTACCAGAGCCCGGTCTCCTTTACGCCGCTGGATGCTGACGGTCGTGTGAACGAGGCGCCATTGATGGCCTTCATCCGCGAGCAGTATCTTGCGGCGGGGATCGAGATGAGCAAAATCGAGTCCGGGGCCATCATCATCACCGGTGAAACCTCCAAGGCACGCAACGCGCGGGAGGCCATCATGCGCCTCTCGGAGACGCTGGGTGACTTTGTGGTCGCAACAGCCGGTCCCCATCTTGAGTCAGCGATCGCCGGTTACGGCTCCGGGGCCGGTGAGCTGTCCGAGCGGGAGGCCGCCCGCGTCGTCAATATCGACATCGGTGGTGGTACCGCCAACTACGCCGTGTTTGAAGCCGGGCGGCTGGTCGACACCGCTTGTCTGAATGTCGGTGGGCGGCTGATTGAGGTGAGCCCCGAGGGGAGAACCCGTCGTGTTCATGCGCCTGCCCATGCTATCTGCACCGAGCTGTTTGGTGCCGGTTATCAGCCGGAGAGATTGGGGCCGGTTGAGCATGGCCAGGTGGCCGCCAGGATGGCCGAGCTGCTGTGGGAGGTACTGCAGGGATGTCCCTCTCCTCTGGCCCATGAGCTGCTCATGACGCCATCGCTGCGCACCGGGCGTCCGTTTGATGCGGTACTGATCTCGGGCGGGGTAGGGGAGTGTTACTACCACCCCACTGCAACCCCCTATGCCTTCGGCGATATCGGCCCGCTGCTGGCGCAAGCGATCGCCCACCATCAGGGTATGCAAGCCCAGAAAATGCGCGCACCGGCACAAACGGTACGGGCCACGGTTATCGGCGCTGGCGCCTATACCCTGTCGCTGTCGGGCAGCACTATCTGGTTGCAGGATCTTCATCTACCACAACGCAACATCCCTGTTGCTCATCCAGACCTGGCATGGTCCGACTGCACCCCAGGCCGCCTGCTTGCCAGCCTTGAGCAAGCGGTGCGACGACTGGATCTGGATCCGGCACAAGATCTCTATGCCCTGGCTCTGCCGACGGATCTGCCGGTTGCCTACCGGGCCATTGAAGCATGCGTGAACGAGTTGGCCGGGTTCTCACAGCGTTTCCCGCAATCCCGGCCACTGCTAGTGCTCTCTAGCCAAGACTTGGGCAAAGCACTTGGCATGTTGCTACAACCGGCGCTGGCCGGACGCCAGCTCGCTGTCATCGACGAAGTCGCGACCAGGGCTGGCGATTATATCGATATCGGGATGCCACTTTTTGGTGGCGATATTGTGCCTGTCACCGTCAAGTCATTGGCCTTTCCATCTTCCAAAGGTGTTTGATCATGAAACTGAAGACGAATTTATTCGGCAAGACCTATCAATTCAAGGATGTCAAAGAGGTGTTGGCCAAGGCCAATGAGCCTCGCTCCGGCGATATGCTGGCAGGCGTCAGCGCCCAAAGCTCGCAAGAGCGCGTTGCTGCCAAGCAGGTGCTCTCGGAGTTAACCCTGGCCGACCTGCGGGAGAACCCGGTTATCCCCTATGAGGATGACTGCGTGACCCGCGTCATTCAGGACGATCTCAACGAGGCCGCCTATGCCCGCATTCGCAACTGGAGCGTGGGCGAGCTGCGGGAAACTGTGTTGAGTGACGAGACCTGCAGCCGTGAGATCGATTTTCTGCGCAAAGGCTTGACGTCGGAGATGGTGGCCGGGGTCGCCAAAATCTGTTCCAACGCCGACCTGATCTATGGCGCCAAGAAGATGCCCGTCATCAAACGGGCCAACACCACTATCGGTTTGCCCGGTCGCTTCAGTGCCCGTCTGCAGCCCAACGATACCCGCGATGATGTGAAGAGCATCGAGGCCCAAATGTTTGAAGGGCTCTCTTTTGGTCTGGGTGATGCCGTGATCGGGGTCAATCCGGTGACTGACAACGTGGAGAACGTGCGGCGCATCCTCGATTCCATTTACGGTGCCATCGACAAGTTCCAGATCCCGACCCAGGGCTGTGTGCTGGCGCACATGTCTACCCAGATTGAAGCGATCCGTCAGGGTGCCCCCGGTGGCTTGATTTTCCAGAGTATCTGCGGCAGTGAGAAAGGGTTGAAAGAGTTTGGTGTCACGCTGGAGCTTATGGACGAGGCCCGCGAAGTCGGTCATCGCCACAATCGCATCAAGGGTGACAACTACCTCTATTTCGAAACTGGCCAGGGTTCCGCCCTGTCGGCCAACGCGCACAACGGTGCCGATCAGGTAACCATGGAGGCGCGTAACTACGGCTTGGCTCGCCATTACGATCCCTTCATCGTCAATACCGTCGTCGGCTTCATCGGGCCTGAGTATCTCTACAATGATCGCCAGATCATCCGTGCGGGCCTCGAAGATCACTTCATGGGCAAGCTCACCGGCATCTCGATGGGGTGCGATTGCTGCTACACCAACCATGCCGATGCCAACCAGAATGCCAACGAGACCCTGGCGATCCTGCTCGCCACAGCCGGGTGCAACTTCATCATGGGCATGCCGCTGGGCGATGACATCATGCTCAACTACCAAACTACCGCCTTCCACGATACCGCCACTATCCGCCAGTTGTTGGGCTTGCGTCCGGCCCCCGAGTTTGAGGCATGGATGGAGAAGATGGGCTTGATGGAAAACGGCCGACTGACACGCCATGCAGGCGATCCCTCTTTCTTCTTCTGATCCGGAGCTGATAACCATGGACAAGCAACAAATTGATGAAATTGTACGCGCAGTCATGAGCCAGTTGGGGCAAGGATCCTCTGCGGAGGCGATGCCTGCTGCCACTGCCCAGCCGAGCGTTACCGAGGCAGCTTTGCCCGATCTCGGGGATGAAGCGTTCAGATTATGGATTGGCGTAGAACAGCCCAAGCGGGCCGAGGTGCTGGAGGAGCTGCGCGCCAATACTGCTGCACGCGTCTGCACGGGGCGCGCCGGGACACGTCCTCGTACCACGGCACTGCTGCGCTTTTTGGCCGATCACTCTCGCTCCAAGGATACCGTGCTCAAAGAAGTGCCAAAGGAGTGGGTGGAGCAGCAGGGACTGCTGGAGTTGCAGAGCGAGATAATCACTAAAGATCAATATCTTACCCGCCCTGATTTGGGTCGCAGACTCAATGATGAGTCGGTGCAATTGCTGAAAACCCGTTGCAAACAGCATCCGCAGGTACAGGTCGTCATCTCTGACGGTCTCTCCACCGATGCCATTACAGCCAATCTGGACGAGATCCTGCCCCCCTTGCTCAAAGGGCTGGAGAGTGCAGGTCTTGATGTGGGCACCCCCTTCTTCGTTCGTTATGGCCGGGTAAAAGTGGAAGATCAGGTAGGGGAAACCCTGGGGGCCCAGGTGGTGATCCTGCTGGTGGGTGAGCGGCCGGGGCTGGGGCAGTCAGAAAGTCTCTCCTGCTACATGGTGTACGGGCCCACTGCCGCCACGGTCGAAGCGGACCGGACTTGCATCTCCAATATCCACCGTGGTGGCACCCCGCCGGTAGAAGCGGCCGCCGTTATCGTAGATTTCACCAAACGCATGCTGGAGAAGAAAGCTTCCGGCATGGCGCTGAATCGCTAACAAGGAGTTTTTCATGGCTACTCTGGATTTAATCAAACCTAGCGTGAAAGCAGTGCGGCTGATCGCATCCGTTCAGTACGACTTCAAAGCCACACTGAAGTTGCCTGATCATATCAACTGCCTGGGGCTGCTCACCGCAGATTCTGATGACGTTGCCTATATCGCTGCCGATGAGGCAACCAAACAAGCGCAGGTCGAGGTCATTTTTGGCCGCTCCCTCTATGCGGGGGCGGCGCACAGCTCATCCCCGACCGCCGGTGAGGTGTTGATCATGCTGGGCGGCAGTTCTCCGGCCGAAGTCCGTGCCGGGCTGGATTCGATGATCGCCACCATCGAACATGGCCCCGCCTTCCGCTGGGCCAATGATGCCGAAGATACCGCGTTTCTGGCCCATGTCGTGTCGCGCACCGGCTCTTATCTCTCGGCCCAGACGGGGGTGAAACCCGGCGAGCCGCTGGCGTATCTGATTGCGCCACCTCTGGAGGCAACCTTCGGGATCGATGCAGCCCTAAAAGCGGCCGATGTTGTTCTGGCCAGCTATGTGCCGCCCCCCTCAGAGACCAACTACTCGGGGGCTTTCCTCACCGGCAGCCAGGCTGCGTGCAGCGCAGCCTGTCAGGCATTTACCCAGGCGGTGCTGGAGATTGGCCGGCAGCCAATCATGCTGGTCTGAGTGAGGGATAACCATGATCAACGCGTTGGGAATGCTCGAAGTCAGGGGGTTGGCCACGGCCATCGAGGCGGCAGATGCCATGCTCAAGTCCGCAAATGTTCGCCTCTTGCGTCAATGGCGGACCGATCCCGGGATGATCTCGCTGATCGTGGAAGGGGATCTGGCGGCGTGCCGCGCCGCGCTCGATGCCGGGAGTGCGGCGGCTAAGCGATTGGGCGAGGTCGTGAGCCGCTGTGAAATTGGCCGTCCGGATCCGGATACCGAGACGCTGGTCGAGGAGCTCCTCAAGCCACAGTCAGCGACAGAGCCGCCCGTACCGCCCCCTGCACCGCTCGCACCTCCGGATGAGGCGGCAGTGCTGGCCTCTATCGTGGCTGCACCGCAAGGCCTCAGCCTGGCGGAGGTGAAGGCGGCGTTTCCCCTGATGGCGATCACCCGCGAGTGGTTGCAGGCACAATGCCGCGCTGGCGTGCTGGTTCGTCGCCGTAATCGCTACTTCCCGGCAGGAGAGACGCGATGATCTCGG
>NZ_JBHFMW010000009.1:0-4469 GCF_041929505.1 Aeromonas sp. MdU4
TTGATCAATTGAATCTACAGTAGCCTTTTTTAGAATGTCCTTTTCACGTTCGAGCCGGTTCGTTCGGATTGCAGTTGCTGAACCCAGCGACGAAGTACGGTTTCACCGACATCCAGTGAACGGCTTGCTTCGGGGACTGAATATCCCTGGTCGAGCACCAGGGATGCGGCGTCGAGTTTGAATTCAGCAGTAAATGAGCGACGTAATCTTGTCATTGAACACCTCAGGTCATGGTGGCGACTGTACCACCTAAAATGGTGTCCGGGATGATTAGACCACTACAGATGCGGGGAGCTCTCTAATGAGCGCACAGAGTGTCAGAATCGACTCCCCGCACACTAGAAGAATGAGCGTTTTGAGTTTGTAGAGGTTTGCGGAAGTGAAGTCGACAGACGATTACATTGACGAACGGATCATTGTCACCATCTAGCCAGTAACGCTAAAGAGATACCTGTAATCTATTGAACTGTTGGTATAATTTTGATAAAAAATTGTCAAATGCCATCTTTTATCACACGTAGTTGGCAAGTCTTATAAATGGCTTTCAATATCCATTGTGTAAATTAGTGCAGAGGTTTCATAATTCGATGTAACTATTTTATCTTGCTGGAAAAATAACGATAAACCAATGGATTGAGGTGGCTATGCTTAGTGTTTTGTTACATTCTCTCAGTAAATATTTATGGTTACGCACACTTTTACTTGCATTGATTTGCAGTTCTATCGGGTCTGGTCTTACCTTTGTGATGGTATTTGGAGAATTAGCGAGGCTTGATGCCGCTCCTTCTTCATTTGCAGTTGCTTTCATTTTGTCCACATCGCCTGGATTTATCGGGACTATAGTTGGAAAATATCTGCTCCAAAGGATGGAAACCAAGTATTGCCTTATGATTGGAGAGCTCCTTGGAGCTGTTGGGTTGGGTATTCCATGGTTTGGCATAGAGAATAACGCAGCATCGGTTCTTCAATGTGCAGGCATTGCATCATCTTTAGCTGCCGGGCTAACCATTCCTGCAATCAATCATTACACAAAATCGAAGCTTGAAGAGGAAGATATTGGTGCAGGAGCGCTAATTGACACTTTTGTCTTCAGCTGTCATGTATTATTTGGGATTGGGATTGGTGCCATTATATACGAAAAGATTAGCAGTGAAACATTTTTGTTGCTAAATCTTGCTAGTTATTTTTTTGCCATCGTTGTTATATCCCTACTGCCCATAATAAACAAGCAACCTAGCCAGCAAAATATAATTGAAGACCTTCCTCGAAATCTAAGCACAAGACAAATATCCAGCCTATACCTTCTCCCTGCTTTAGCAATGGTAGGATCTCCCGCGATGTCACTATTGCCAACACTTGTGGGCAATGAAAACAAAGGTGATACTATTTTGTATTTATTGTTTTCCCGTGGTCTGGGACAACTAATGGGTCCATTCCTGGTAAATGAAGAACGCTACAAAAGCCAATCTTCTTCATTTATTATAGTTTGCATGATTGTCTTTATAGTTTGCTACTTGTTAGTTCCAATAAGCCCTAACTTAATTGTGTCATTGGCTTTTGTTTTTATTGCCCATATTTTTTCTAACATTATTTATAGTATGGGCTGGTATAACATATTAACAAATTTTCGGAATGAACATGTAGCCGCTGCATCTGCAAGTAGCTATAAGAGGCAGATCGTAATCGGAGCTGTTGCAAGTATTTTATCTGGGGTACTTGCCGATAGGATCGGAAGTGGAATGGCTCTACTAGTTTGTTCTATAACAGGATTGGTTTTGTCCTCTCTGTTAATAATAACCATTAGAACAAAACTATAACTTTTAAATACAAATGGGTTGCGTTTGCGACCCATTTGTTAACGATATTGCAATGATTGTTTTAATGCGAACAACCTTCAGATTTTAACCTACTTCATTGCATAAAATATTAATAGGCTGCGTTCACGATCAAGCGTTCTGATGGAAAAAACCAGCCACCGAGCAGCGAACATTTTCGCCTGCACTGGTATCAACCTTTTTGATGCAGTGGGAGTAATTTGGTTTGATTACAACCAATCGATTTGGCTTTGGATAAACAAATGTCCCAATTCCAGATTCATTTATATTGCGATCTCGAATTGTCCAGCCAAATTCTGGTCCAACAGCTCCACCGATTATGCCTGACAACCTCAGAACATTTTCTGAGGCATCATATACTTTCTCTGATAGACCTGCACTTGAACTCACAGCTGTATCAATAATGCACAGCTCTCCTCCCCAGCTTGGTCTCCACTCCGGATGTGCATAAAAGATGTAGGCACCTTTATATAGAGCATCATCCTCATGCCAACCAAGGCCAGTTCCTGATGGGTATAGATATGAAGTCAAGGAAAATGCGTTCCAATCATCGCCTAGAAATTCTCGTAACTCACCATATATCTCCAATAACTTTCGACTCAAAACATTCATACCATCTGAGATTATCTCGGCATTGAGTGTTGTATTCCTGGTTAAACATGAAAATATATAGCATGGACTGGTAAATGGCGCTCCGTCTGTTAGTCTCCATGACTTCGACCAGCCATTAGAGTGAACCGGGAAATATTTCTCAAACTGCATGTACAGTTGGATTGCAAACAGCTCATCTTCATTCAAAAAATCATCTATAACGAGATATCCATTGCCTTGTGTTTTTTTCATAAGCCAATCCCTGTATCCATCAGTTCAATCTCTTTGTTCCATGATTCAATCATATTTCTCCATTGTGGCAAGAAATACTCTCTAATATTAAAAAGAGCTTTAGTTAGATGAATCCACATGCTTTTTGCGGAAATGCTTGCATCACTTAGCCAGAGATTATCTTTGGTGTCTTCCTTCGTTAGAAGGAAGTTTAGTGATTTCTCTCTAAACTTAACTATCTCACTGTACACATAGCAAGCATTAAACGCCTGAGAATAACTGAATGTGCGGTCATTCCTGTACGGAAGGTCAAGGATGCAATCATCACGCTGGTCATAACAGTAATGCTTTTCATTGAGTGCGTTGTAAGCATGTACCTGATGGTGTAGTGCTTCGTGATATAAGTTTTCAACAAATCCAAATATACCAAACTCCCTTGGTATCTGATGGAATGGTGGAATAAAAAAAAGTGTGGCGTCAGAAACAAATGTGATATGTGGTAGTTCATAAAAAGATGCGTTACCATTATCAGCAGCATCATTATTTGGAGTAAGCCATACCAGTGCAGAAATGAATCCCGATATGAACCTCAACTCGTCTTCCATAAGATGCCCGTAGCATTTCAAACCATCTTCAAGGAATGCAAGCCTAGAATCACAAGCTGAAATGCAGTCAACATTATCAATACCCATCATTAATGCCATTTTTCTTCCTGCTTCGGCATTAATCCAGTCAAATGATAGGCTGCCAACTTTCACATTTGTAACATCGAGATGAGAGAGATGAAATTTATTATTAGTATAGGTGTTGGGATCTCGTACTTGTGCACAATCCAGCGGCCACATTTTATCAAGCCCTTCAAATTCCGATGAGCCATTATTTAGGTATAAATAGCCTTGCAGCATGTCATGACTATTAAAGTTAAGCATTTTTTCACCTTGAATTATATTGCGCCAATTTCATTCAAAAATTCAAAGTTGACCCTATCCTTGCTTGGTAATAACGCTGGAATATATAGGGTATGTCGATAGGTTATGTTTAAAAATAATTCGTCGAGATTGTTTATGCTACCTTCAATCTTATCTGGCTCACCACTATTATCTACAGAGGCGCTAAGAAGAAAAATTTTATTTTCCGGTGCGTAATGTTTTAGTAGCTTGTTTTTTAAATATGAAATTTTATTGTTTTTATGAGGCGATGAGTAATCAGTGTTGGCATTTCCTACTGAACAAACGTGATAGATAAAGTAATTGACGCATGGTTCCATTGCGTAATCGTATA
Organism: Aeromonas sp. MdU4; assembly: GCF_041929505.1. Taxonomy (NCBI): domain Bacteria; kingdom Pseudomonadati; phylum Pseudomonadota; class Gammaproteobacteria; order Aeromonadales; family Aeromonadaceae; genus Aeromonas; species Aeromonas sp. MdU4. Next base: position 3,939 of record NZ_JBHFMW010000009.1, read on the forward strand.
TAATTAAGCGATTAGCATCAACAATGCCAACTCCCTCCTCTAGAGGGTCAATCCCTAGATCATTGATCATGGCATCAAAACTGGAAATACCGGGGTAGCAGCGAAACTCAAAGCCATCCTCTTTTGAGCGTTGCTGCAATAATTGCACAATCGTTACACCAACTCTCGGATGACCGGGAACAACTAAACAAATGTTGCTGTAGCTATGTAAATTGGTCATTAGGCAATCAATTATTCGCACGTAATTATCAACATCAAATCCGCCGTCTTTATATAGATGTGATAAATTCTCACAACTGATGTTTTTCTCTAAAAGATAATCGCTTAATCCCAAAATGCTCCCAATCCACAAGACAATTTTTGAGTTATTAATGACTTCAAAACCATCTTTAGTTATCTGACTTATTCCAGTCATTCCACTCCCAATTACGGAAATTTTTTTCATGCGACTTCCTTTATAAAGAAGCCTCAATGCAACTATTGAGGCTTCTTTTTCATAAATTAGAAACTACCGATGACCTTTGCAAGGTT
>NZ_JBHFMW010000009.1:4614-56225 GCF_041929505.1 Aeromonas sp. MdU4
ATAGGTGCTGCGGCTTGCAAACGTGGGTTCATAACTTTCCCTTCTTCCATGAATAGCTCCTTGAACAAATTAATGGTGTTTAATATTACCGCCATCAATGTAAAAAAATGAATCTTTTACGTTACAGAAAAAGTAACCTACAACAAACCACAACGAAGACTCAAGTGGATTTGCACGGACTCGTGAGAGTTTTTTTGCTCAGTAAGGGGGTGGGGGCGACTGTGATGCTCTAATCAGCATCGGGATCTCGGCAGCAAAAAAGGGTCATCTGGTGTAGTAGACATAAGCTGTGGCGTAACTTGGCTAGTTGGTTGTAGTGATGTTCTGGCCTGCTCGCAGCCCCTCTCTGCCTTGGGGAGGTCATCTGGGTTTGGCAATGAACTATGTATCCAGCTCATAGGGCTTAACTGGCAGATACTATCTAACCCTAAAAAATCACGCCTGACACACCAACAAGGATTCGTAGTTATGACCCTCTCTTTGCGCGGTGTTATCACGCTATTGATGTGATCAATCCATATACCCCGGGAATAAGTTGAATTTATAGGGAGTAAGTGGGATCGACAAATCGTTGATGGCGTAGAAAGATGTGGGAGGACATCAGATGGAGAGGCCCACATTATGGCGCTAAAAGGCAGTATTCACAAAATGCACGTGGCGACGCTAATGGCGTTCGAGGATGAAATCAGGCGCGTTGGGTATGGCCAGAGTGAGCACCTGATTGGATGGTTGCTAGAGCGCGGTGTGAAAGGCATCAAAGCAAGACGTAGTGCGGCATGCACAGGCGTTAAGGTATCTGATGCAGCCTGTGGCAGGGATGTGAATAGCGCCAATGAGGTGGCGAATATGGAGGGGGTAAACGCTCTGTATCGCCGCCTTGGTGAGCTGGATTATGAGAGTGAGCAGATCATTGACAGGCTCCGGATAGAGATAGCGGGAAGCGATGACAAAGGGGCGCACTGAGCGCCCCTTTTTTATGGCTGTTTGCTGCTGATCACTTTTTGTCGTTTTCGGTATTTCTTCCATTTTTACGCAGTTAACTCGATCACTGGTGCTTTTTAAAATCTGCCTTTAAACCGGATTTAAACATCAGGGCGGCCCAAGCCAGGGTTGAAGTTCCAACGTGGCTCGATTCCGTCATCGGTTGGACTGGCTATGGCCTTGCCGGATGCCAGTATCTTCTGATACTCATACTTTGAAACCTGTCGCACCCCATAAGTGCAGCCCCAATTGTTTGGTGGCATATGGCTGATCCACCAAGGATGATCTATAGGAAGAAGCACTCCATTTCAAATGCAGCTCGCAAGTCTCACGACGCGGGTCAAGCTGGTAAATGAGGTATGGCATGGCGCGTTTAGTGCGCTGGATACGTTGCCACTGTGCTGCAACTCTCTCAATGCTGGGATTTCTACTATCTAGGTAGGCAAGAGCTGGCCGAGCAGGCGGGCAACGAGGCGGCGCAGGCGGCCGAGCTGAAGGCGCTGACCGAGCGGCTGGAGCAGGAGATCGGCCGTTTCCGGCTCTGATCCTCAGGCCATCTTCCATGAAAAAGGGCAGCCTGCAGGCCTGTCTCTTGATCACAAGTGTTGATGCTCACAGTTCATAGCCTTCAAGGAGGGTCTGTAACCTAAACCAGCCCTCCCATAGCACCGCTATCGAGGCTCGCCCCGTTCGCTTGGTATCCTTCCAGCCCCCCAGTATCGCCAGGCTCTTGTACGCCCAGGCTATATTGGGGGCTTCATTCGGCAGGGACTTCTTCTCTAGCTTCAACCACAGCAGCTTCCAGCTCTTCGTACCCAGCAGCCCTTTGCAGCTTTCTCCCTGCGCGGCAGGCTCCTCTTTGATAAATCGCAGCTGCAGCAACCGCACCGCGAGAAAGGCCAGGATGACGCTCATACGCGTCAGGTTCTCCCGGCTCTGCATCCTCAGCGCTTCGACCCGGGTGCCTGCACTCTTCCAGACCTTGTGATAATCCTCGATGAGCCAGCGCCGCTCGTAGTAGCCGATAATCTCGCTGGCCTGCTCGGCGCAGGTCACCGCTTCACTGGTCAGCAGGTGCTACTCCAGCCGGTCGGCGGTGACGGCAAAGCCAGCGTTGGCAATGGCCTCGGTACTGAAATGTGAGCTGCGAATGAAGCGGTATGCGCCTTCCATATCAGCAGGTGAGAGGGGAAGGTGTGACACGCAATCTCCTGGTTGGTGAGCAAGGGCAGTGGCGAGGGCAACCAGCCTTCTGGTGCGTCTTGGGTCGTTAAGGTTGGCGTGACCAAACTGTGCCTGCGCCCAGTGCGCCGGTTGAGTGAAGAGCATGTTAGAACCAGGGAAGAGAGCAATGAAAGGTTCAGATCACAGAATGGGGGAGAAGTTCAAAAAAAATCCCCAAGCGATGCTTGGGGATTTTTGTATAAGAGACAGGCCTGCAGGCTGCCCTTTGTTATTGTCGCTGACCGTCAGGCGGCGCTCTCCAGCTGCGCCAGATGGAAGGCGCGCCAGTTGCCGTCGGGCAGGTGGTGCTTGCCCTGCTGCCACTGCGGGTCGTGCTGCACCACGTAGCGGTAGTGGTAGGCTTGCTGCTGGCCGACATAACGCCCCTGCGCCGGGTCGAAGATCTCGACCTCGATGAGCTGGCGCAAATACTCGCTGTGCGGATCATTCTCGCCGTGGAAGTTCTCCATCTCATCGAGCGCCGCGATGGCGCTGGGAAAGTCGTCGAGCTGGAACAGCTCGCCATAGACCCACTCCTCACCCTGCAGCAGAGCGGGGTAGCCCTTGTGCTGCAAGTGATAGAGGGTGCCGCGTACCCGGGCGCGCCGCGGTGACTGGCTCACGTGGTGAGCCAGATAGCGGCGGTAGTTGAAGAGTCCCTCCATCAGGCTGCCGTAAACGAACAGCGGGCGTGGCTGGCAAAGAGTCATGAGATCTCGCCGCCCACGACCTTGATGTCACCATCCTGCTGCAGTACCACTGCCTCGATGGCCAGTGCCAGCGCGCGGGTGATGTCGCTCATGGCGAGGCAGGGCTGGTTCACCTTGTCCGCCACCTGTTCGGTGATGTAGGGAACGTGGATAAAGCCACCGCGCACCGCCGGGAACTCTTTCTCAATCAGGTAGTGCAGCTGGTACATGACATGGTTGCAGACGAAGGTGCCCGCAGTGTTGGAGAGCGCCGCCGGAATGCCATTCTCCTTGATGCGCTGCACCATTCCCTTGAGGGGCAGACGGGAGAAGTAGGCAGGTGCGCCATCGGCCTGAATCGCTTCATCGATGGGTTGCTGCTGCTCGTTGTCGGGGATGCGGGCGTCGTCGATGTTGATGGCGACCCGCTCCGGAGTAATGGCGAAGCGGCCGCCCGCCTGACCGACGTTGATCACCACGTCAGGCTGGTGCTGGCGCATCAGCTCGGCCAGCAGGGTCGCCGACTTGCCAAAGACGGTGGGGATCTGCGCCTTGATCACGGTGGCGTCCAGAATGGTGTCTGGCAGGCGTTTCACTGCCTCCCATGCCGGGTTGATGGGCTCACCGCCGAAGGGGTCAAAACCGGTAATAAGTACTTTCATCATCTTCTCCCGAATGGTCAGAATGCCCAGAAATACATGAGTGCGATGTGGATCAGCACCAGTGTCAGCGCCATCGGCACCTGCACCTTGATCACCTTGTTGAGATCCTTCATCTCCAGCAGGGCGGCGGGCAGGGCGTTGAAGTTGGCGGCCATGGGGGTGATCAGGGTACCGCAGAAGCCGGCAGTCATTGCCAGCGCACCGGCCACCACCGGGTCACCGCCCTGGGCGATCACGAAGGGGATGCCGATGCCAGCGGTGATGACAGTGAAAGCGGCAAAGGCATTACCCATGATCATGGTAAAGATCATCATGCCGAGGCAGTAGGCCACCACGCCGACGAAGGGGCTGCCCATCGGTACGACAGTGGAAAGGCCTTGGGAGATGACATCGCCCACGCCCGACTTGTTGAAGATCACCCCGAGTGCGGCCAGCAGTTGCGGCAGAATGCCGGTGATACCGACCTGCTGGATCATCCGATCGGAGTCACCCACCACGGTAGAGGGGGAGGCACGAGTCAGCAGCACGGCAATAGCAAAAGCGATCGCCGAAGCCAGACCGATACTGACCTGACCGCCAAGAGGGGTGAACTGGGCGAGTAGCACCGCCAGCAGCGCCAGCAGGATGCAGGGCAGGAAGATCCGGTTGCCGACGCGGTTGGCGTGGGTCTGGGACTCCTCTTCGCTCGCCTGTTCCAGCTTGCCGATCTTCACCTGCTTGAGCAGGGTGATGATCCCCATAACAATGATCAGCACACCATTGATAAGGTGCGGAATATAGCTGCCGAAGGCGAATAGCACCCCGAGGATGATCCAGAACAGGGCTGTGCCAACCCGGGCCGGATGGTTGGGGTCACGCAGTACGCGCCAGGCCGTGCTGAAGAGGATGACACCGATCAGCACATAGAAGAATTCGAGCATCTGGGGAATGAACGAGGTCATTATTTTTTGCCTCCGGTGTTGCTGCTGGTGGCATATTTTTTGGCCATTTGACGGTCAAACCACATATTGGAAGCGGCCACCATCAACAGGGTGATAATGGCAATCGGCATGGAGGCCTTGGCAATATCTATAGCCGACACGTTATAGCCAAGGGATTCCAGGGTACCGACGATCAGTAATACCCCGGCAGAGGCGACAAAGGTATTTTGCGCAAAGAAGTTGCCATAGTTATCGGTGGCTGAAACCCGTGCTTTTATCTCTTCTTCATCAGCCTCACTTAATTTGCCGTGTACTTTAATAGCGGCAGCTTGGGTCATGGGGTTGACCAGCGGACGAATAAACTGGGTGTGACCTTGCACCCGAACCGAGAAGAGCCCGGAGAGTTCGCGAATAAACATATAGAGGGTCATGAACTTGCCCGGGGTGAGCTTCTTTATTCGCTCAATCAGGGTGACCGCTTGTTGCTTGAGGCCGTAGCGCTCACAGATACCGATCATCGGCAGGGTTAGCAGAAACAGCGTTACCATGCGGTTGGAGACGAAAGCTTCACCCAGCAGGGAGAGACAGTCTGCCAAAGATAGACCGGAGACCAGTGCGGTGGTGATTGCTGCCACTAATACCACCGCCAGAGTATCGAGTTTAAAATAGAAACCCAGCAAGATGATGAGTATTCCACTCAATTTAATCCATTCCAATTTCATTACCTCGTAATATTTGAATATTTATACATAAATTTTAAATTGTTAGCTGTTTACCATCGAACGAAAGTGATGACAAGAATTAATCACTGAAATTAGACCCGTTTGGCTTTATATTTGGTCTGTTTGTTGATTTATTGTTCGCTACTCAATGATTGACTCAATATCGGCGATTCAATTCGGTCCCAGATTTAGATATGTTTTGATGGCGCTGGCGATATATTGGATATCATCGTGAACTAAATTCACCACTGGTGACGTTACTTACGTGGTTGCTATTTCCCCATTCGCACATCTGTTAATAAGTTGGTGATATTGCCTGTTGTTGCCATATATATGTCGTGAGTGAATAAATGTATTCGCGATGGAACGGAGGCTGCTATAGAGGGAGCGGTTCGGTCAAAAATCAGCGGTGAATATCAGCAAGATAGCAGTTGGGTTGAAACGGTCGGGATGGGAAGAAATAAAAGAGAGGGGGAGTCAACCGCTCCCCCGCTTGGCATCAAGGAGTCTGTTTGACCCAGATCAGCTGGTCGGTGGCAAAGCCCAGCGATTTAGCCTTGGCGACCAGCGCATCCACCTTCGCTTTGGGCGGATTGGGTGAGCGGGCGAGGATCCAGAGGTAGTCGTGGTTGTAGCTGGTCACCAGCGAGAGCTGGTAATCGGGATCGAGGTCGATGACGTTGTAGCCGCCATAGAAGGGGCCGAAGAAGCTCACCTTGAGCCGCGCCTCGTCCGGGTTGCCGACGAAGTAGGCTTTGCCCTCGGCTTCGCGCCAGCTGCCATCGCTCTGCTTGCCGCGGTTGAGCACCTTGACGCCGCCATCGTCCCGCAGGCTGTAGGTGGCACTCACCTGCTCCAGCCCGCGCTCGAAGCTGTGGTCGAGGCGGGCAATCTCGTACCAGGTGCCGAGATAGCGATCGAGCTGGAAGCCGGTGACGGGGCGAATGCCGTCAGCAACCCCGGTACAGGCCGTCAGCAGCAGGGCGGTAAACAGGCAAAACAGTGAACGCATAGGTAATCCCTCTCTTGTTATCCCTCGATGATGCGCAGCTGGCCATCCCGAAAGCGGGAGGCCTGATCCGTCGGCGTGCTGCCGAAGAACCGTTTGTACTCCCGGCTGAACTGGGAGTTGCTCTCGTAGCCGACTCTGGCGGCGGCCGCCCCCGCCTTGATGCCGTCGTGCAGCATCATCATCCGTGCCTTGTGCAGGCGAAATGATTTGATGTACTGCAGCGGCGAGGTGGCGGTGACCGCCTTGAAGTGGTGATGAAAGGCGGAGACGCTCATGTTCACCTCCCGCGCCAGCTCCTCCATGGTGAGGTTGTCGGCATAGTGCTGCTCTATCATACGCAGCACCCGGGCAATTTGGCCCACATGATTGTGGCGGTTGGCGAGGGCCTGCAACGCCGGGCCGCCTCCCTCGGTGAGGGCGTGAAACAGCATCTCCCGCACCGTCTGCGGCCCCAGCACCCTGGCGTGTAGCGGATTGTCCATCAGATCGATCAGCCGCTCGGCGGCGCAGAACATCGCCTCCGACAGGGGGACCGAGTGCACGCCGCTCGTCTGCGGGGTGGGGGCGGGCAGGGCATCGCCCAGCTCCAGCAGCAGCGCTTGCAGGGTGACCATATTGATCTCGATGGAGAAGCCGATGAGGGGCTGCTCGGGGGAGGCGAAACACTCGCACTCGCAGGGTAGCGGCAAGGTCATCAGCAGGTAGTGGTTGGGGTCGTAGCGAAATACCTGATCTGCCAGATAGCCCACCTTATGCCCCTGCAGGATCACTATCATCCGCGGTTGGTAGAGCACCGGGGTACGACCGTGGTACTCGGTGGTATAGATGAGATTGACCTGCTCCACCGGGGAGGGGGTGATGCCGGGGGTGGTGACGTGGCGGGTCACTCTGGCGGCGAGGTCGCTATAACGGTTTGGCATGGGCGCTCTTTGATTCAATAGTTCCGGTTTTCGCTGCTTTGTAGAAATAGGCAAGAATCAAGCAGGATATTGCCTTGATGGTAGGGTTTTTCTGGAGAAAAATGCAATCATGATTTCGCGGCCTGGCCGCACCGACCAGCAGAAGGCAATATCGATGAACAACTTTACTCTCCATACCCCGACCAAAATCCTGTTCGGCCAGGGGCAGATCGCCCAGCTGCGTGAGCAGCTCCCGAGCGATGCTCGCGTCATGATCACCTATGGCGGTGGCAGCGTGCTGCGCAGCGGCCTGCTGGAGCAGATCCGCAGTGAACTGGCTGGCTTCACCCTGTTTGAATTTGGCGGTATCGAGCCCAATCCAGCCTACGAGACCCTGATGGGGGCCGTGGAGCTGGCCCGAGCCGAACGGGTCGATTTCCTGCTCGCCGTCGGTGGCGGTTCCGTGCTCGATGGCACCAAGTTTATCGCCGCTGCCGCGCACTACGATCTGGCCAAGGATCCCTGGCACATCCTCGAAACCGTCGGCAGCGAAGTGCGCTCCGCCATTGCGCTGGGTTCCGTGCTGACCTTGCCAGCGACCGGTTCCGAAATGAACATGGGTGCCGTCATCACCCGTCGCAGCAGTGGCGACAAGGTGCACTTCTTCTCGCCGTTCGTGATGCCGCGTTTCGCTGTGCTGGATCCGGTACTCACCTACACCCTGCCCGAGCGTCAGGTGGCGAACGGGGTGGTGGATGCTTTTGTTCATACCGTGGAGCAGTACCTCACCTATCCGGTTAACGCCAAGGTGCAGGATCGCTTCGCCGAAGGTTTGTTGCTGACCCTGATCGAAGAGGGCCCCAAGGCGCTGGCCGAGCCGCACAACTACGAGGTGCGCGCCAACATCATGTGGAGTGCCACCATGGCGCTGAACGGTCTGATCGGTGCCGGTGTGCCGCAGGACTGGGCCACCCACATGCTGGGTCACGAGCTGACCGCCCTGCACGGCCTCGACCATGCCCAAACCCTGGCGGCGGTACTGCCCGCCCTGTTGCAGGCCAAGCGCAAACAGAAGCATGCCAAGCTGCTGCAATACGCAGAGCGGGTGTGGGGTCTGAACAGCGGCAGCGAAGCGGAGCGCATCGACGATGCCATCGCTGCCACCCGCGACTTCTTCGAACGGATGGGGGTCAAGACCCGCCTGCGCGACTACGGCCTCAAGGATCTGGGTATCGATACCCTGATCGGCAAGCTGGGTGAGCACGGCATGAGCCGTCTGGGCGAGCACAGCGATATCGATCTGGTGCAGAGCCAGCATATTTATGAGGCTGCCTGGTAAGCGCTGCCCAGCGCGGTCATATCAGCGAAACGATTGAATTGTCGGGGCTATCTCCCGCCATCCGGCGGCTGAATGGCCCCGTTTTTGTTGGGAAAATGTTACTTTCCAGCATTTCGATGCGAGAAGTGAGACGAAGGCGGATTTCGTAAGAACAAAAAACGCTAAGATAGAGGGCCGGTAAAACATTTTTTTTGACTGGTTGGATCACTTTTTTCAGCTGTTTTTACTGGTATAAGCCTCTAATTTGGTTTGTTTTTTTCAATCGCCGCCAGGGATGGGCTGAATTCTGTACGAGTGCTGTTGGGCGTGCGGTTGTAATAAAACTCCAAAATTTGATACTAATCACCTTCGCGCCTGAAAAGCGGGGGCCCGACCATGACAGGAGGTTGAGGTAAAGCCTACTGATTTTCATAACAAAGAGCCCTGGACCTGCACTTTGGTCATGTCTTGTTTCGCCAGAAGTGAGACACTGGGCAGCGATTGTTTATTAACCATCAGGGAATAGTCATGCAGATTGGAATACCGAGAGAGAGTCTCGCCGGTGAGACCCGGGTCGCAGCGACCCCGGCTACCGTCGAGCAGCTGAAAAAGCTCGGCTTCGAGGTCGCCATCGAGTCCGGCGCAGGCCAGTTGGCCAGCTTCGATGATGCCGCCTTCGAGGCTGCCGGTGCCAGCGTGGTGCCGAATGTCTGGCAAGCCGACCTTATCTTCAAGGTCAATGCGCCGACCGATGCCGAGATCGCACAAATTAAAGATGGTGCCACTCTGGTGAGCTTCATTTGGCCTGCCCAGAACCCTGAGCTGGTCAAGAAGCTGTCCGAGCGCAACATCAATGTGATGGCGATGGATATGGTGCCGCGGATCTCCCGTGCCCAGTCCCTCGATGCCCTCTCCTCCATGGCCAACATCGGTGGCTATCGTGCCGTGGTTGAAGCTGCGCACCAGTTCGGTCGCTTCTTCACCGGCCAAATCACCGCAGCCGGTAAAGTACCGCCCGCCAAGGTACTGGTGATCGGTGCCGGTGTGGCCGGTCTGGCCGCCATCGGTACTGCCGGGTCCCTCGGCGCTATCGTGCGTGCGTTTGATACCCGTCTGGAAGTGGCCGAGCAGATCGAATCCATGGGTGGGGAATTCCTCAAGCTGGACTTCGGTGGCGAAGATGGCGCATCCAGCGATGGTTATGCCAAGGTCATGTCCGATGAGTTCATCAAGGCCGAGATGGAGCTGTTTGCCCAGCAGGCCAAAGAGGTGGACATCATCATCACTACCGCCCTGATCCCTGGTCGTCCGGCTCCCAAGCTGATCACCAAGGAGATGGTCGACAGCATGAAGCCGGGTTCCGTCATCGTGGACTTGGCCGCAGCAACCGGCGGCAACTGTGAATACACCAAGCCGACCGAGCTGTTCGTCACCCCCAACGGCGTCAAGGTGATTGGTTACACCGATCTGCCGGGTCGTCTGCCTGCCCAATCCTCCCAGCTTTACGGTACCAACCTGGTCAACCTGATGAAGCTGATGTGCAAGGAGAAGGACGGCAACGTCGCTATCGACTTCGAAGACGTGGTGCAGCGCAACATGACGGTGATCCAGGCCGGTGAAGTAACCTTCCCGCCGCCCGCCATCGCCGTCTCTGCCGCTCCGCAGAAACCGGCCGCCGCCAAACCGGCTGCCAAGAAAGAAGAGGCCAAGCCCTCCAACAAGAAGTTCGTGTTCGGTGCCCTTGGCATTGCCGCCTTCGGCTGGATCGCTTCCGTTGCCCCGGCAGCCTTCCTCTCCCACTTCACTGTATTCATCCTGGCCTGTGTGGTCGGTTACTACGTGGTGTGGAACGTCTCGCACGCCCTGCATACGCCGCTGATGTCGGTCACCAATGCCATCTCCGGCATTATCGTGGTCGGTGCGCTGCTGCAGATCGGGCAAGGGTCGACCTTGGTCACCGCACTGGCATTCGTTGCCGTGCTGATTGCCAGTATCAACATCTTCGGCGGTTTCACCGTCACTCAGCGCATGCTGAAGATGTTCCGTAAGGATTAAGGGGGTTTAACGTGTCTCAAGGACTGGTAACAGCATCCTATATCGTTGCCGCCGTGCTCTTCATCCTCAGTCTCGCGGGACTGTCGAAGCAAGAAACGGCCAAGCATGGCAACCTGTTCGGTATCGCGGGTATGGCTATCGCCCTGCTCGCCACCGTATTCAACCCGGAAACCAGTGGCGTGCACTGGATCATCCTGGCCATGGTGATCGGCGGTGCCATCGGCGTGCGTCTGGCGCTCAAGGTCGAGATGACCGAGATGCCCGAGCTGGTGGCCGTGCTGCACAGCTTCGTCGGTATGGCAGCGGTGCTGGTGGGCTTCAACAGCTTCATCGATCTGCATCCGTCTGCGCCCGCTGAAGTGGTGGTTTCCGTCGGCTCCAACCTGGATGCCACTCTGGCAGCCGCCCGTGCGGCGTTCGAGCAGGCAGCCAGCGTTGCCCAGGTCGAGCACCTGACCGGCGCCATGCTGAACATCCACCTGGTCGAGATCTTCCTCGGCGTCTTCATCGGTGCCGTGACCTTCACCGGTTCCGTGGTTGCCTTCGGCAAACTGCGTGGTCTGATCTCCTCCAAGCCGCTGATGTTGCCGCATCGCCACAAGCTGAACCTGCTGGCTGTGCTGGCCGCTCTGGCGCTGATGGTCTACTTCGTCAACGCGGGTGGTTCTACCTTCGCCCTGCTGGTGATGACCCTGATCGCCTTCGCCTTCGGCTGGCATCTGGTTGCCTCCATCGGTGGTGCCGACATGCCGGTGGTGGTCTCCATGCTGAACTCCTACTCCGGTTGGGCGGCAGCGGCGGCGGGCTTCATGCTTTCCAACGACCTGCTGATCGTGGTGGGTGCGCTGGTAGGTTCCTCCGGTGCGATCCTCTCTTACATCATGTGTAAAGCGATGAACCGCTCCTTCATCTCCGTGATCGCCGGTGGCTTCGGCTCCGACGGTGTTGCCTCTACCGGTGACCAGGAGATGGGCGAATACCGCGAAACCAGCGCCGAGGAAGTGGCTGACCTGCTGAAGAACTCCAGCTCCGTCATCATCACCCCGGGCTACGGCATGGCGGTGGCGCAGGCTCAATACCCGGTCGCCGAGATTACCCAGAAGCTGCGTGACCGCGGCGTCAAGGTGCGTTTCGGTATCCACCCGGTTGCCGGTCGTCTGCCAGGCCACATGAACGTGCTGCTGGCGGAAGCGAAAGTGCCGTATGACATCGTGCTGGAAATGGACGAGATCAACGACGACTTCGCCGATACCGATACCGTGCTGGTGATCGGTGCCAACGACACCGTCAACCCGGCCGCAATGGAAGATCCGGGCAGCCCGATCGCCGGTATGCCGGTACTGGAAGTGTGGAAAGCGCAGAACGTCATCGGCTTCAAGCGCTCCATGAACACTGGCTATGCCGGTGTCCAGAACCCGTTGTTCTTCAAAGAGAATACCCAGATGCTGTTTGGCGATGCCAAGGCCAGCGTCGAGGCAATCCTGAAAGCACTGTAAGTGTCATTCAGAGACTGGATATCAAGGAGGCTTCGGCCTCCTTTTTTATTGTTACTCCCTTGTATATTCTCAATCCATACGGACCGTGAGGGATCTTCATGATGTGGTGTCAGGGTTGGCGAAAGATTGGGGTGTATGGCTGGCTGCTGGCCTCCTTGTTTGGTGCTACGGCAACAGCGGGTGAGCAACCGACGCTGACCATACTGACCGAGCTGTGGCCCCCGTATGTGATGCGGGATGATGGCGGCAAGCTGGTCGGAGCCGATCTGGATTTAGCGCGTACCGTGTTGGGGCAACTTGGCTACAAAATCGACGTGCGTGTATTGCCGTGGCGGCGCGTATTGCAGGAGGCCAAGCTCCAGAAGGGGGATGCCATACTGGATGTCTTTTATGCTGCAGAGCGTAATAGCTGGCTTCATTACCCTGACGAGCCTTTGTCTATCAGTGGGGAAGTTCTGTTCTATCCAGTCGATCGCCCCGTTCACCTTGAACGGACCTCGGACCTCAAGGGATTGCGGATCGGGGTGCAGGTTGATTATGCCTATAGCAAGGCATTTTTGGCCGAGCCCGGGGTGATCAGAGTGGCGATGACCGGTGAGGGCAACCCAATCAAACAACTGCATATGATGATGGCAGGACGACTGGACGGGGTGGTGCTCAACGAACGAGTGGGTCGTTACCTGTTGCGTAGCCAAGGGTTGCAGGAGCAAGTGCGTAATGGCTCGTTCCAGCTGACGGAAGAGAATCGCAACTTTCTCGGATTTACCCACAAACCCGGCCACGATCAGTTAGCTATTCGCTTTTCTGCTGCCTTGCAGCAGTTCAAGCAGACACCCGCCTATAAGCAGTTGTTGGCCCGCTATCACCTCTGATGTGTGGCGCCGTCTGTGCGCCGCTTCACAATTTGTCGCTCTTTGTTAAAAGGCGGGCATAATAGTGTGCAAAAAAGGGATGCTGCTCAACATTAGTTGATACTGTTGATAGTAGAATCAACTGCAGTTTACCCAATCTCACTTACTATATGCCTACAGTCGCAATCACTAACACTATCAATTCGTTAACGGATGAAGAACGTCATCTGATCGCCAGTTTCGAGCCTGCTGTCGAGGCGCTGGCCGCCCTGTTTGGGTCTGGTTGCGAGGTCGTGCTGCATGCATTTGACTCGCTGGATGCGTCGGTCATCAAGATTGCCAATGGTCATGTTACCGGCCGTATGGAAGGCGCACCGGTCACCGATTTTGCCCTCAACCGTTTGCAGGGGGAGGCTGGCAGTCAGTGGAGCAGCTACTTTACCCGCACCCGTGAAGGGTCATTGATGAAGTCCTCTTCCATCACCATCAGCAATCGGCAGGGCAAGCCTATCGGCATGCTCTGCGTGAACTTCAGTCTGGATATCTCCCTCGGCAGTTTGCTCGATACCTTTGTGCAGCCAGCCACTCCGGCACCGCTCAACAACGAGACCTTTGCCAGTTCGGTGGACGATCTGGTGACCCAGGTCATTGAGAAGGTGGATCGGGACGATTCGCTCTCCAGCACGGTGCGCAACAAGGAGATAGTGACCCGGCTCTACGATATGGGGATTTTCGAGATCAAGGAGGCGGCTCAACTGGTCGCCCGGATGCTCGATATCTCCCGTCATACCGTCTACTTGCATATTCGCAATCACAAAGCGGATCTGAACAAGCAATAACTGCCTGCGGGCGCCATGAACATGAGAACCACAGCAATGAAAGCACAATGGACCGACTTTATTACCCTGCTCAAGCGTGAAGTGGTGCCCGCCCTGGGCTGTACCGAGCCGATGTCGGTGGCGCTGGCCGCGGCCAACTGCCGCAAGCTGCTGGGGCAGGATCCGACCCGCATCAGCGTCTGGGTCAGTGGCAACCTGTTCAAGAACGGCATGGGGGTCGGGGTGCCTGGAACCGGCATGATTGGTTTGCCAGTCGCTGCGGCGGTAGGCATCACCGGGGGCAACCCGGATGCGGGGCTGGAGGTGCTCAAGACCCTCACCCCGGCCCAGGTCGAGGCGGCCAAGGCGTTGCTGCCCGTCATCAAGGTGGATGTGAAGGATGTGCCGGACGTGCTCTACGCCGAGGTGCTGGCTGAGGTGGAGGGTCACAGTGCCCGGGTGGTGATCTGTACCGACCATACCCGCATCATCCTGATGGAGAAGGATGGTGAGGTGCTGATGGCGCAGAACAGTGCCTCCGGTGTACAGATCCAGGCTGCCCCGTCCAGCAAGCCCACCATGACCCTGCGTGAGATCGTCGATTTTGCATTGGAAGTGCCGCTGGCCGAGATCGACTTCATCCGTGCCGCCGCGACCATGAATCAGGCGCTGGCAGATGAGGGATTACATGGCTATGGCCTGCAGATCGGCAAGATCCTCACCGAGCAGGTAGAGCGCAAGCTGCTCTCCGACGACCTGATGACCCTGGCAATGCGCCTCTCCTCCGCCGCTTCAGATGCGCGGATGGATGGTGCCATGCTGCCCGCCATGTCCAACTCTGGCTCCGGCAATCAGGGCATCGCCGCCACCATGCCGGTAGTCGCGGCAGCCCGCTTCCTCAAGGCGAGCGACGAGCAGCTGACCCGGGCGCTGGTGATGAGCCATCTGGTGGCTATCTACATCAAGACTTACCAGAACAAGCTGTCGGCTCTCTGTGCCGCCAGTACCGCTGCCATGGGCGCTGGCGCCGCCATCACCTGGTTGCTGGGCGGTCAGTACCAGCAGATCAGTCACTGCATCAACAACATGATTGGCGATGTCTCCGGCATCATCTGCGACGGCGCAGGTAGTGCCTGTTCGATGAAGGTCTCTACCTCCACCTCGGCGGCGGTGAAGTCCTCGCTGATGGCCATCAACAACCTGCATGTCCCTCAGAGCGAGGGGATCGTCTCCGATGACGTGGACCAGACTATCGCCAACCTGGGTCGTCTCTCCAAAGAGGGGATGCTGGATACCGATATCGAGATCATCAACATCATGCGAGCGAAACAGCAGAAGCAGTAAGCTCGCGACAAGGGGGCAATAGACCCCCTCTACATTTGTGCCATGACGGGTCAGGCCGTCGGGCACTGCGGTTGCCAGGGCAAGCATGGCGCTTGCTCTTTTTTCTCGGGCTTGAGCCCGCTTTTTGGGGAGTCATTTCATGACACTTAGCGTAATAGGCAATCTGGCCATCGCGGCTATCTTGCTGTTCTTTCTCTACCGGTTACAGGAAAAACATGTGAGCTTCACCCGTCGGGTGTTTGCCGGCCTGGGGCTCGGTATCCTGTTCGGTGCTGCTCTGCAACTGCTCTATGGAGCAGGCTCTGCGGTGATCGCCCAGACCATCGACTATCTCGATATCGTCGGTGGCGGCTATGTGAAGCTGCTGCAGATGATCATCATCCCGCTCATCATGGTCTCCATCATCAGCGCCATCCTCAAGCTCAACGGTGGTACTGCCCTTGGCAAGATCAGCGCCATGACCATTGGCGTGCTGATCTTCACCACCGCCATCGCTGCGGGGGCGGGCATCCTGATGTCCAACCTGTTTGGTCTGACTGCGGAAGGTCTCACTGCCGGTGCCGCCGAGAGCGCCCGTGGCGCGGCGCTGCAGACTACCCTCGGCAGCGTCGAGAGCATGTCCTTTGCCAAGATGATGTTGGAGTTCATTCCAGCCAACCCCTTCCTTGACATGACCGGCGGTCGCAAGACTTCCACCATCGCCGTGGTGATCTTCTCCATCTTCATCGGTCTGTCGGCTACCGGCATTGCCCGCAAGAAGCCGGAGATCTTCGCCAGCTTCAGCCACTTCATTGCCGTGGCCCACGCCATCGTGATGCGGATGGTGACCCTGGTGCTGCGCCTGACCCCGTTTGGCGTGCTGGCGCTGATGACCAAGGTGGTCTCCGGTTCCAACTACGCTGACATCATCAATCTGCTCAGCTTTGTGATGGCCTCTTACGGCGCCATCGCCATCATGTTCGCCGTGCACCTGCTGCTGGTCGGCATGGTCGGCATCAACCCGGCTCGCTTCCTGAAGAAGATCACTCCGGTGTTGGCCTTTGCCTTCACCTCCCGTACCAGTGCGGGCTCCATCCCGATGAACGTGCAGACCCAGACCAAGTCACTGGGTATTCCGGAGGGGATCGCCAACTTCGCCGCCTCCTTCGGTTCCACCATCGGCCAGAACGGCTGTGCCGGTATCTATCCGGCCATGCTGGCTGTGATGATTGCGCCGACTGTCGGGGTCAATCCGATGGACCCGGGCTTCATCATGACCCTGATCGCCATTATCACCGTCAGCTCCTTCGGGGTGGCCGGGATCGGCGGCGGTGCCACTTTTGCCGCGCTGATCGTGCTCTCCGCGCTGGACTTCCCGGTGGCACTGGCCGGTCTGCTCATCTCCATCGAGCCGCTGATCGACATGGGCCGTACCGCGCTCAACGTCTCCGGCTCCATCACTGCGGGCACGGTTACCAGCCGCCTGCTGAGGGAGACCGACATGAACGTATTCAACAGCGATCACGAAGTGAGTCTGGACGGCGAAGAGTCCACCATCTGATCCGCAGCGGGAGGGGTAACCTTCCCACCATCAACCGCAGGGAGGGCATGCCCTCCCTGCGCCATTGAGAGGAAAAACAATGAGAATTCTGATCATCGGTGGCGAAGCCGCCGGTATGAGTGCGGCCGCCAAGGCGCGCCGACTGGCCAAAGAGGCTGACATCGTGGTGTATGAAGCGTCCGAGGTGATCTCCTTCGGCGCATGTGGTCTGCCCTACTTTGTCGGCGACGAGTTTCAGGAGCCTGGCTACATGGCCGAGTTCACCCCGGAGCAGTTCGCTGCCAAGGGGATTGAGGTCAAGATTGGCCACCGGGTGCTGAGTCTGGATGCTGCTGCGCAGACGCTGCAAGTGGAGCACAACGGTGACACCTTCACCGATCGCTACGATCGGCTGATGATCGCCACCGGCGCCCGCGAAGTGATGCCACCTATCCCCGGCCTGCAGCAGGAGGGGGTATTTGGTCTGCGCCGGATGGCCGACGGACTGGCGCTGAAGGCGGCAGTACAAGACAAGAACAATCGCCGCGCCGTGGTGATCGGCTCCGGCTTTATCGGGCTGGAAGTGGTCGAGGCGCTGGTTCATCAGGGCAAGGAGGTGCGTCTGATCGAGCTGGCGGAGCGGGTCATCCCTGATGCGTTTGATGGCGAGATCACCCAACACATTGAAACCGAACTGCGCGAGCAGGGGGTCTCTCTCCATCTGGGTGAGCGAGTTGAAGCGCTGCTGGGGGAGGGCCGGGTGACCGGCGTGCGTACCAGCCAGGGCGAGTACGTGGCCGATATCGTGGTGGTCTGCACCGGGGTCAAGCCCAACACCGAGTTTCTGGCTGATACCGGCATCGAGCGGCTCGGCAACGGCGCCATCAAGGTGGATCGTCAGGGGCGCAGCTCGCTGGCCAACGTCTGGTCGGCCGGTGACTGTGCCAGTGTTTGGCACGCCGTGAATCAGCAGCAGGTCTATGTGCCGCTCGCCACCATCGCCAACAAGCTGGGGCGCATGGTGGGCGAGAACCTGGCGGGGGCCGAGCAGGAGTTTCCGGGCACCCTCGGCTCCGCCGCACTCAAGGTGCTGGGGCTGGAGGCGGGCCGCACCGGCCTCTCCGAGCAGGAAGCCAAGGCGATGGGCATCGACTATCGCACCGTGGTGATCAAGGACAAGTGCCATACCAACTACTGCCCGGGTCAGTCCGACATTCACGTCAAGCTGGTTTACGAGGCGGGCAGCAAGCGGCTGCTGGGTGGCCAGATCCTCGGTCGCAAGGGGGCGGTCCACCGCATCGACGCGCTGGCGGTGGCCATCACCATGGGGGTAACCACCGAGCAGCTCGGCATGCTCGATTTTGCCTACGCGCCGCCCTTCTCCCGCACCTGGGATGCCCTGAACGTGGCAGGTAATGTAGCGAAGTAAGAGCTGCGATGACGGCGCAGGGAGGGCGCCGTCATGCCGGGCCAGCTCTGCGGATAAATTCTAGAGATAAAAAAACCGATGCCTTGGCATCGGTTTTTTGTTACCGGTTGATCCGTATCACTCAGCCACGGCCGAGGCGGTTCTCCGGGTAGTTCTTGGCAAGCACTTCGCGGGCATGCTTGGCCAGTTCCGGCATCTTCAACGTGTCGTAGGACTGGACCATGATCTCCAGTGCCTTCTCGGTCTCGGCTGTGTCGGGGTAGGTTTCGACAAGCAGCTTGGCTCGGTTGGCGGCAGCGACCAGCGCATCACGCTTCACGTAATACTCGGCCACGCTCAGGTCATATCTGGCCAGACGATTTTTCAGGCCAATCATGCGGGCACGAGCATCGGCGGCATAGACACTGTTGGGGTAGTTCTGCAGCAGGGTCTTGAAGTCCTGGAATGCCTGACGGGCATAAGCCGGGTCCTTGTCGTCCCGATCGATACCGAACATGTTCTGGAAGAAGTTGTAATCCGCAGCCATGTTGGTCAGACCGCGCATATAGAAGACGTAATCGATATTTTTATGCGCCGGATTGAGGCGGATAAAACGGTCGATATTGGCGATCGCCTGAGCGGTGTCATCCTGCTTGTAGTAGGCATAGATGAGGTCAAGCTGCACCTGGTTTGAGTAGGCTCCGAACGGATAACGAGAGTCCAAAGCCTCCAGCAATTCAGTGGCTTGCACGTAGTTGCCCACGTCCAGTTTGAGGCGTGCTTTCTGGTACAGGGTCTCCGGCGGTTCGTCGGGTACCTTGGGTTTGGTGCTGGAACAGCCTGTGATCAAGGTAGCGACCAAGGCGAGCGACATCAGCAGGTGAGACTTCTTTCCCATCAACAACATCCGGTCCATTTCCACGAAATTGGCAAAGTATCCGTTATGCTTGGCTAAAAGAAAAGCTAGAATACCCGGATTATTTCGAATTGATACCCCCCGCTCAAGAGACCATACATGAGCCAGCATATTGAACTGACAGGCGAATTCCAGGATCACCAATTCGGGCAGCGACTCGACCAGGCCCTGGCCGAATTGTTTCCAGACTACTCCCGCACCCGCATCAAGGAGTGGATTTTACAGGACAGAGTGACCCTGGACGGTCAGGTTGCCAACACCCCGCGCGAGAAAATTCTGGCCGGGCAGCAGGTGCATGTGAATGTCGAGCTGGAAGATGACACCCGCTTCGATGCGCAGGATATCGAGCTCAACATCGTTTATGAAGATGAACACATCCTGGTGATCGACAAGCCAGCCGGTCTGGTGGTCCACCCGGGGGCCGGTACGCCCGATGGCACCATCCTCAACGCCCTGCTGCATCGCTATCCCGATATCGCCGAGGTGCCTCGTGCCGGGATCGTGCACCGTCTGGATAAAGACACCACCGGCCTGATGGTGGTTGCCAAAACCGTACCCGCCCAGACCCATCTGGTGGAAGCGCTGCAGGCGCGCCAGATTACCCGTGAGTACGAAGCGATAGCCATCGGTCACATGACCGCAGGTGGCACAGTTGATGCGCCCATCGGCCGTCACCCGACCCAGCGTACCCATATGGCTGTGGTGCCTAACGGCCGTCCTTCTGTGACTCACTACCGGGTGCACGAGAAGTTCCGTGGCCACACCCGTCTGCGTCTGCGTCTGGAAACCGGTCGTACCCACCAGATCCGTGTCCACATGGCCCACATCAAGCACCCGCTGGTAGGCGATCCGGCATACGGTGGTCGTCTGCGCCTGCTGCGCAATGCGACACCGGAGCTGACCCAGATGCTGCGCAGCTTCAATCGTCAGGCTCTGCACGCCACCATGTTGCAGCTGGCGCACCCCATCACGGGTGAAGTGATGCAGTGGCACTCCGAGACGCCACAAGACATGGTAGATCTGATGGAAGTGCTGCGCGCTGACACCTTGGCCAATCCGGACGATCTGGTCTGGAACTGATTCCCAGGGCCACTTTGCGACAATTTTTGCCGTAACCAGACCTCCATGACCTGAGACGGGGCCCCTTGACTGGTTGCAGCCAAGGGGCCCCGCTTTCATATGAACGAAAGGAGCCATAGATGAAATGGATCGAACCCGATTGGCCTGCACCTGCCAACGTCAGAGCCCTGTCGACCATACGTGATGGCGGCGTCAGTGAGGGGGTCTTTGCTGGTCTTAATCTGGGTGCCCATGTGGGGGATGAACCGGCGCGGGTTGAGGCCAATCGCGCCCGCTTGCAGCAGGCCGCCCGGATCCCCGGCACTCTCAACTGGCTCAATCAGGTACACGGTACCGTTGTGCATCCGGTCAGCAGCCATTATGAGCTGGCGCCGGATGCCGATGCAGCTTGCGCCCATGAGGCGGAGCTGGCCTGCATCGTGATGACCGCCGACTGTTTGCCGGTGCTGTTTTGTGATCGGGCCGGTACTGTGGTGGCTGCGGCCCATGCTGGCTGGCGTGGACTGAAGGAGGGCGTGCTAGAGGCCAGTATCGCCGCCATGGGCTGCGAGCCGGGCGAGATCCTGGCCTGGCTTGGCCCGGCCATCGGCCCTACCGCGTTTGAAGTGGGTGGTGAGGTGCGCGAGGCCTTTATGGCGGAGCAGGCCGAAGCAGAAGCGGCCTTCGTGCCTTCGTCCAACGAGGGTAAATGGCTGGCGGATATCTACCGGTTGGCGCGGCTGCGGCTGGCCCGCGCCGGGGTGAATGCTGTCTATGGCGGCGAGCACTGTACCTTCAGCGATAGCGAGCAGTTTTACTCTTATCGCCGCGATGGCCAGACCGGCCGGATGGCCTCCCTCATCTGGCTGGCCCGCTAAGCAATCACCCGCCAAGTAATACCCCGTCTCTCTCAAGAGCAAATCCGTATGAGAGAGGCGGGGATCCTGCCTTCTCCCCGCTTTGCAGAAAAAATAACCAGCCATTGCCCTTGAAATAGCCCGCACGGGCCTCATCTTTCATCTCAGAAAGTTATGTTGTTTGCCGCGCAAGCGGCGTCTGCCTGTTTGAAGGGGGAGTGCAATGCGCCTCGATCGCCTGACCAGTAAATTCCAAATCGCTATTTCTGATGCCCAGTCTTTGGCACTGGGTCGTGACCACCAATTTATCGAACCCGTCCACTTGATGACCGCGCTGGTCAATCAGGATGGCGGCTCTATTCGTCCACTGCTTACCCTGACCGGGCTGGATATCAATTCTCTGCGCTCCCGCCTCGGCGAGGAGCTGGATCGCCTGCCCAAGGTGAGCGGGGTTGAGGGGGATGTTCAGCTCTCCAACGGCCTCGGCCGCCTGCTTAACGTCTGTGACAAACTGGCCCAGCAGCGCAAGGATCAGTTCATTTCGTCCGAGCTGTTCGTGCTGGCGGCCCTTGACGAGAAGGGAACGCTGGGCGAGCTGCTGCGTGCTCAGGGGTTGACCAAAGAGAAACTGGAAGCGGCCATCGACAAGGTGCGTGGCGGCAAGAAGGTGGAGGATGCCAACGCCGAGGAGAATCGTCAGGCGCTGGAGAAGTACACCATCGATCTGACCGAGCGGGCCGAGATCGGCAAGCTCGACCCGGTTATTGGCCGTGATGACGAGATCCGCCGTACCATCCAGGTGCTGCAACGCCGCACCAAGAACAACCCGGTACTGATCGGTGCCCCAGGTGTCGGCAAGACCGCCATCGTCGAGGGGCTGGCCCAGCGCATCATCAACGGCGAAGTGCCGGAAGGGCTGAAGAACAAGCGGGTGCTGTCACTGGATATGGGGGCGCTGGTAGCCGGTGCCAAATATCGCGGCGAGTTCGAAGAGCGGCTGAAAGCCGTGCTCAATGATCTCGCCAAGGAGGAGGGCAACGTCATCCTCTTTATCGACGAGCTGCACACCATGGTCGGCGCTGGCAAGGGCGAAGGGGCCATGGATGCGGGCAACATGCTCAAACCGGCATTGGCCCGTGGCGACCTGCACTGCGTCGGTGCCACCACCCTGGATGAGTACCGTCAGTACATCGAGAAGGATGCGGCCCTCGAGCGCCGTTTCCAGAAGGTGCTGGTGGAAGAGCCGAGCGTGGAGGACACCATCGCCATCCTGCGCGGCCTGAAAGAGCGTTACGAGCTGCACCACCATGTGCAGATCACCGACCCCGCCATCGTGGCGGCGGCTCAGCTGTCGCACCGCTATATCGCGGATCGCCAGCTGCCGGACAAGGCGATCGACCTCATTGACGAGGCGGCGGCCAGCATCCGGCTGCAGATCGACTCCAAGCCGGAGGCACTCGATCGCCTCGAGCGGCGCATCATCCAGCTCAAGCTGGAGCAGCAGGCGTTGATGAAGGAGGACGATGACGCCAGCCGCAAACGTCTGGAGCTGATCAATCAGGAGATTGGCGAAAAAGATCGGGAATACAACGAGCTGGATGAAGTGTGGAAGGCCGAGAAGGCTGCCCTCGCCGGTACCCAGCATATCAAGGCGGCGCTGGAGCAGGCCCGTCAGGATCTCGATGTGGCGCGCCGCGCCGGGGATCTGGGCCGGATGTCCGAGCTGCAATATGGCCGTATCCCCGAGCTGGAAAAACAGCTGGATCTCGCCACTCAGGCTGAGATGCAAGAGACCAGCCTGCTGCGCAACCGGGTCACCGACGTGGAGATCGCCGATGTGCTGGCCCGCTGGACCGGCATTCCGGTGGCCCGCATGCTGGAAGGGGAGCGCGACAAGCTGCTGCGGATGGAAGAGCAACTGCACAGCCGGGTGATCGGCCAGGAGGAGGCGGTCGAAGCGGTCTCCAACGCCATTCGCCGCTCCCGTGCCGGGCTTTCCGATCCGAACCGCCCCATCGGCTCCTTCCTGTTCCTCGGACCGACCGGGGTGGGCAAGACCGAGCTGTGCAAGGCGCTGGCGGAGTTCCTGTTCGATACCCAGGATGCCATGGTGCGGATCGACATGTCCGAGTTCATGGAGAAACACAGCGTGGCTCGTCTGGTGGGGGCGCCTCCCGGATATGTGGGTTACGAGGAGGGCGGTTATCTGACCGAGGCGGTACGCCGTCGCCCCTACTCGGTGATCCTGCTGGACGAAGTGGAGAAGGCGCACCCGGATGTGTTCAACATCCTGTTGCAGGTGCTCGATGATGGCCGCCTGACCGATGGTCAGGGCCGCACCGTCGATTTCCGCAACTCGGTGGTGATCATGACCTCCAACCTCGGGTCGGATCTGATTCAGGAGCACCACTCCGAGAAGGATTACGACGAGATGAAGGCCATGCTGATGGAGGTGCTGACCCGCAGCTTCCGACCGGAGTTTATCAACCGAATCGACGAGACGGTGGTGTTCCACCCCCTCGGCGAGGATCACATTAAGTCCATCGCCCGCATCCAGCTCAAGAGCCTGATGGGCCGACTGGAGGCCCAGGGTTACGAGGTGGAGGTGAGCGAGGCGCTGCTCGAGAAGCTGGTGCACGCCGGGTTCGACCCCGTCTACGGGGCGCGGCCTCTCAAACGGGCGATCCAGCACAAGGTGGAGAACCCGCTGGCGCAGGCGCTGCTCTCCGGTCGCATCGTGCCGGGCAAAAAACTGCTGCTGGGGGCCGACAGCAACGGCTTGACCATGACCCAGTAACCGATCTCGTGTCGATGTTTGCAACGCCAGCCTTCGGGCTGGCGTTGTCATATCTGGCGGCGGGGATTCGGGCGCAAAAAAAACGGCAATCCGAAGATTGCCGGGAGGAATGTAGTGACGCGACCTGGCGTGGGTTGAGCGGGTCGCAGGGGCAAGCCCCGGTTTCGCCGCGGGCCATCAGGGATGACCACACGGCTTACAGCATGTCCGGACTGCGCTCGTTCAGTCCGCACCGCCACACACCTTCAGGGCTGACCCGCGTGGCACAGCTTGCGGGCCAGACCGATGAAATCAACTCGTTTACAGCATGCCCTGTACGGCAGCCTTCATCTCTGATGGCCAAACGCCGACCTGTGCCTGTTTGTCGATATGCTCCTTTACGAGAAAACCGGCTTACAGCATGCCCTGAACGGCCGCCTTCATTTCAGAAGGCCAGACGCCGACTTGAACCTGGCCAATATGCTCTTTTTGCAGCAGCAGCATGGCCAGACGGGATTGGCCGATGCCGCCGCCGATGGTCTGCGGCATCCGTGCGGCCAGCAGATCCTGATGCCAGTCATACTGCAGGCGATCCTCGTCACCGGTGATGGCGAGCTGGCGGCGCAGCGCCTCGGCGTCGACCCGGATCCCCATGGAGGAGATCTCGAAGCTGTCTTGCAGCACCGGGTTCCACACCAGAATGTCACCGTTCAGACCCGCCAGACCCAGCTCGCTGTGGCTGCTCCAGTCGTCATAGTCCGGGGCGCGTACATCGTGGCGCTCGCCGTGGGAGAGGGCGCCACCGATACCGATCAGGAACACGGCCCCCAGCTCTTTGGCGATGGCACGCTCGCGCCCCTTGGCATCGAGGTCCGGGTAGCGGGTCAGCAGCTCTTCGCTGTGCAGGAACTGGATCTCGGCCGGCAGGAAGGGGGTCAGCTCATGCTCGGCACAGACCGCGCGCTCGGTGGCCTTGATGGCAGCCCAGATGCCGCGCACGGTCTCCTGTAGATAGGCCAGATCGCGGCGCTCGCTCGGCATTACCTTCTCCCAGTCCCACTGATCCACATAGACCGAGTGGATGGGGGTGAGCTTGTCTTCATCCGGGCGCAGCGCCTTCATGTGGGTGTAGATCCCTTCACCCGGACCGAAGCCGAAGCGACCCAGAGTCTGGCGCTTCCATTTGGCCAGTGAATGTACCACTTCGTAGCTGTGCTCCGGCAGGGTTTTCACCTTGACCTGCACTGCATTCTCGTGGCCAGAGAGGTTGTCCTGAGTGCCATCACCGACCCGGCTCAGAATGGGGGCTTGCACCTCCATCAGACCCAGTTGCTGGGCGAGTTGGCGGGAGAACATCTCTTTGACGAAGCTGATCTGCTGTTGGCTGCGAATGTAGTGCTGTTTCATGCTGAATTCCTGTTTCAAACCCCGTTGGATGTGGTGATTCTTCAACAGATTGCCAACCAAATTCAATATTCGATAATAGAAATAGGCTTTGTGTGTTTTTTTCTTCAAAATAAGCTGTTGTTTAATGAGGTATCGTCAACGGGAGTGCAAAAAAATGCCGGAAAATTACCGGATCGATAATCTCGATCAGGCCATCCTCACCGCTCTGATGGAGAATGCGCGGATCCCTTACGCCGAACTTGCGAAACAACTGGCGGTCAGCCCGGGCACCATCCATGTGCGGGTGGAGAAGATGAAACAGGCGGGGATCATCGAGGGGACACGGGTGCAGGTTAACCCCAAGAAGTTGGGTTACGACGTCTGCTGCTTTATCGGGATCAATCTGAAGAGTGCCAAGGATTACCCCTCGGCGCTGGCCAAGCTGCAGGCGCTGGACGAAGTGGTGGAGGCCTACTACACCACCGGCCACTACAGCATCTTCATGAAGGTGATGACCCGCTCCATAGACGAGCTGCAGATAGTGCTGATCAACAAGATCCAGACCATCGACGAGATCCAGTCCACTGAAACCCTGATCTCGCTGCAAAACCCGATCCTGCGGGATGTGAAGCCCTGATCTGTGTTGCTAATGCAGATTTGGATGGCGCAGGCTCCGGATCGATGGCCCAAGAGGAAGCACGATGGGTGGCAGTGGGCACTGGGGTGTAGTGTCACATGTATGTTTGCCGTCATGCGCGGCTTGGCTTGCCGTATATTGGTGGGCTACGGGTGATCAAGAGGTGAGAATTTATGGCAAATCCTGAAATCGAGAGTCCACTGGACGGGATCGACAAGCTAACCGTTTCGCTCTACCGCCTTGGTTTGAGTGTGGCGGCTTTGTTGCTGCTTGTCCGCGGGGCAGCGTTGCTGAGCGGTTTCACGCTGCTGCCATCGGCACAATGGTTGATGTTGCTGGCAGTGGCAAGCGCTCTCTGTGGTTTTTCCCTCCATATCTACGACAAGCGGATTCGCCTGATTCTGCAGGGGTTCGGCTGGGGGGCTCTGGCGCTGGCAGCGGTAGGGGCGCCGGATGCACTGGTGCTGGGCGCGGCTCTGGCGACCCTATCCGGGTTGGCGTTCAAGGAGCAGTTTTGTTTCGCGATTCCCGGGATCAAGCTGGTGCCGCTGTTGCTGCCCTTGTTGTGGTTGCTGGAGTGGCTCAGGGTGGAGTGGGCCGTCGCGCTGGTGGCATTGGTCTGTGGCGGTTTGCTGACGCTGCTGGCGCTGGCCAAATGGCGGATGCCCCTGCACTTCGACATCGGTGACAAGGGGCGTTATCAGATCTAGGCCTGTCATGTCCCGGTAGGGGTCTGTATTCATGCTGGTTGGCATTGCGGTCGCCGGTGATCCGCCTGGTCGTGGTGTTCGTTCATGGAAGAGATTGAAAAGAAAAGGAGATCATATGCGTGCACTGGTAACGGGTTGTGGTCGTCGGCTTGGGTTCTATCTCTGTGAGCAGCTGGTGGCCGCTGGCTGGCAGGTGACGGGCAGCTATCGCAGCGAGCGTCCCGAGCTCGCCAACTTGGCGGCGCTGGGGGTCGAACTGGTGCAGGCGGATTTTGGCCGGGAAGAGGACGTTGGCAAGCTGATCGAGGTACTGGCTACCCATCAGGATCTGGCGCTGGTGATCCACAACGCATCGGCATTCGAGCCACAGGCGGATGATCCCGCAGCGCAACTGGCCCAGTTCGAGCAGTTCTACCGGGTGCACATGGCCGCCCCCTTCCAGCTCAATCGGGCGCTGGCTCCGCAATTGGCAAGCAATGCCAACGCCAGCATCATCCATATCACCGATATCTATATCCACGCTCCAGCCCCCCGGTTTGCCAGTTATGTGGCGACCAAGGCGGGGGCTCATTCGCTGGCCATGAGTTTTGCCCGCGAGCTGGCGCCCGCTGTGCGGGTCAACACCATAGAGCCTGGCCCCATCCTGTTTCTCGATGAGCATGACGAGGCGTGGCGCCAGCAGGTGTTGGCGAAAACACCGCTGGCACGGGAGGGGGGGCTTGAGCCTATCTGGCAGGCAGTGCAGTTATTGATGGGAAACAGTTATATGACGGGGGCCAGCATCAAGGTGGATGGTGGGCGTGCTTTGGCCGAGTTGTGAGGGGGCCCTGACTGTGGTGGGCTCCAGACCGAGCGACTGAACATGCACGGTTTTCCCCGACTCTGCGGACAGATGCAGTTGCAGCTCCACCTTGGGATCGTGCACGTCGCCATTGCCGTAAAGCTCCGCCAGAAGCTCTGTCAGGTATGAATCAACCAGTGTATTGGCAAAATCGCCGTGCGGGTTGCTGGCTAGAATGTCGATATCCAGCGGGCGGTCGTGCACTTTGCAGAGGGGATCGCTGCGGTCACGGCCATGGGCCACTTCAAGGGCCACAAATGCCTGCTTCAGCGTGGTGGCGTCCAGTTCGCTCTCCAGGATCAGCAGGCAGTTGAGAAAGTCGTGGCTGGAGTGCATCCCCACCGGTTTGGTGCTGATCACCGAGCTGGTCTGCAAACGGCCAAAGCGGGTGGCCAGCTCCTCCAGCACCTGGGTGACATGCGTGTTTGGGTCAAGATTGGAACCAATGCTACACAGATAGAACATGCTCACCATCCTTGGGTTGGGCTCATCTGAAATGTATACGCAGCTCACGGTTATCGGATTAACTATGACGTAACATTATTCTATCTATTGTGATCCGGCACTGATTGGCAGAAAGGAGGTTTGCATGAGTGTGGAGCTGAAGTGGGCGCTGTTGACCGCCTCGGGCGCGTTGGCGATGATCCTGATTATCTGTCTGGCCTCAGTCGCCTTGGCATAAAACACAATTTGTTCGAGATAATCTGAACCGGCCGCTGGCCGGTTTTGTTTTTTGGGGAGTAGGGCTATGCTGGCGCACCGGTGAGAATGCATGAGAATAGACGATGACCAAGGTTCGCCCACGCTCCCTGCTGCAGGTGGTATTGATGGGGTTTGTGCTGGTGCTGATGCCGCTTGGCGGCATGATCTGGCACAACAGCACCGCCCTTGCCCACCTCAGCCAGCTCACCAGCGACGAGATGGAGCGGGCGGTCAAGGATACCCGCCGTGCCACCCTGCTCACCGCGCAGGCCATCGATATCGAACGTACCTTGCGCCGCTTTGCCGTGCTGGGCGATCGGCGCAGCCTCACCAGTTATCAACAGCAGCTGGATGGCTATCGGGCGCTGTTGTCGGAGCATCGCAACTCCATCGCCGATAGCCAGGCGTATGAGAGCCTGGATCGCGTGTTTACATGGCTCTATGGCTTGCAGGATGTTGCGCTGGCCCGTGCTGCGGTGAAGGGTGACCAGCTCGAGCAGTTCAACAGCTTCAACCAGCAACTCGAGTCCGTCACGCGTAGTCGGGTTGACGAGCACATGAATCGGGTGCGACTCACGATCGCGGAGTTGACCAAAGAGCTCTGGTGGGTCAGTGGCTTGGTGGCCGTCATTAGCCTGTTGCTGGTCTTTCTATTTACCTACCTGATCATCCACCCGGTACGACAGATTGAGTCGCGCATCTTGAGTCTGGGAGCGGGGGTTGAGCCAGATCCGCGGCCGGTCGATGGTCCGGCAGAACTGGTGCTGCTGGGAGAGCGGATCCTCTGGTTATACGAAAAGCTCAAGGAGCTGGAGCAGCAGAAATATCAGTTCCTGCGCCATGTCTCCCACGAGCTCAAGACCCCGCTGGCGGTGTTGCGAGAGGGGTCGGATCTGCTCTGCGAGCAGCTGGTTGGCCCGCTGACTCCGGATCAGCTGGAGATCTGCCAGATGCTGGATGAGAACAGTCGGCGCCTGCAGACCCTGATCGAGCGATTGCTCGATTTCAATCGTCTCAGCCAGCAGGAGACGTTCGAACTGGAGCCGGTTCCCCTGTTGCCCATGTTGGCAGAACTTTCCGCAGAATACCGGCTGGCATTGGAGTCCAAGCAGATCCGTGTACACTTGCCGACCGAGCCGGTTACCTTGTGGGCAGAGCCCTACCGGCTGCGGCTGATCCTCGATAACCTCTTCTCCAATGCCGTCAGTTATGGTGCCAACGGAGGCAATATCTGGATCCGTGCCGAGGCAGGTGCGCAGGCGCGCTGGTTGGAGGTTGCCAACGAGGGGCCAGAGATCCCCGAGGCTGATCAGCAGCGCATTTTTGAACCCTTCGAGCAGGGCAGCACAGTGCGACAAGGTGTCCTGAAAGGCTCTGGTATGGGCCTCTCTATCGCACGGGAGTCGGCCCATAGTCTGGGAGGGGAGTTGGTTCTGGTACAGGATGAACAGGCGGATGTCTGCTTCAGGTTGACGTTGAAATGAGGATTATGAAGATACAACGGGTATTTCCAGCTCTGATGGCAGGGTTGCTCGCAGGCTGCTCTTTGCTGCCGCAACATGCGCAGCAGGAGTCCTCCGAGATTGCTTTTGCCAAGCGGATGGAGTTTGCCAACAAGGAGATGCAGGTACGTCTGCAATATTCTGACTGGCTGTTGGCCAGCCACCCCCAGCAGCGGGTGCAGGAGCGTCAGCGTTTGAAGGGGGCAGATGACCTGGAGAGCCGGGTCAGTCTGGCGATGGTCGATTCTCACCCTGCCGAGGCGGTGGCTACTCGTCGCGCCGGTCTGGCGCGCCTGAAGAAGATGCTGCCGGAGCTTGGCCTCGACGCGCAGGCGTTTTTGCGCAGCTGGATCGCCCTTGGCGAGCAGCTGCTGGTGCGCGATAGTCGGCGGGATGATCAGAGTCAGGAGATCCAGCGCTTACGCCACCAGATCGATCAGCTCTCTGCCATCGATGAACAGCTTAACCAGCGTAAACTGAACGAACGTCGTGAGGTAGTACCATGAGCCGGATCCTGCTTGTGGATGACGATGCCAGCCTGCTCAAACTGATGAGCATGCGGTTGCGTAGCCAGGGTTATGAAGTGGATACCGCCGACAGTGCGGAAGGGGCGCTCGATCGGTTGCGCCAGCAGCGGGCCGATCTGGTGCTGAGCGATCTGCGGATGGCTGGCATGGATGGCTTGGCGCTGTTCGAGCGGATCCAGGCTCAGTGGCTCGGTTTGCCGGTGATTATCATGACCGCCCACGGCACCATTCCCGATGCCATTCAGGCAACCCGTTCCGGCGTGTTCAGCTTTCTGACCAAGCCGATTAACAAAGATGAGCTGCTGGCCACCATCGAGCATGCGCTGAGCCTGACCCGCCCGAAACAGCAGCAGGAGTGGCAGTCGCTGATCCTGACCCGCAACCCCCAGCTGGAGCAGCTGCTTATTCAGGCA
Organism: Aeromonas sp. MdU4; assembly: GCF_041929505.1. Classification (NCBI taxonomy): domain Bacteria; kingdom Pseudomonadati; phylum Pseudomonadota; class Gammaproteobacteria; order Aeromonadales; family Aeromonadaceae; genus Aeromonas; species Aeromonas sp. MdU4. The sequence continues at coordinate 34,859 of NZ_JBHFMW010000009.1, forward strand.
CACAGCATCGCCACCATGGAGGTGCCTGTGCTGATCATGGGGCCGTCAGGTTCCGGCAAGGGGGCGATGGCGCTGGCGTTGCATCAGGCCAGCCAGCGTCGTGACCAGCCACTGTACAGTATCAATTGTGCTGCCATCCCCTGGGCGACCCTCGATCTGCAACTGTTTGGTGAAGATAACTGCTCCGGTCTGTTTGAACAGGCCAAGGGGGCGACCCTGTTTCTCGACGAGATCGGCACTCTTTCCGAATCCTTGCAGGCCAAGTTGCTGCAGGTGATGGAGGAGTATGGCCAGGGTACCCCGGAGGTACGAGTGCTCAGCTCCAGCCATCAGGATCTGGTCAAGGCGATGGAGGAGGGGCGCTTTCGGGAAGATCTCTTCTATCGCCTCAACGTTGCCAACATCACTTTGCCATCCCTCAGCGCCCGCAGCGAGGATATTCCCCTGCTGGCCCGTCAGGCTCTCGATGACTACCGCAGCCGCCACAGCGACTGCGCTGCCATGGGCTTCTCGCCCGAGGCGCTGGCCATGCTGGCTGCGGCTGCTTGGCCCGGCAACGTGCGCCAGCTCTGCAACGTGGTGGAGCAGCTGGCCAGCCTCTGCTGCAGCCCGGTGATCGGCGTGGCCATGGTGGAGTCTGCCCTGAGTGGCGGCGGTGGTGGCATCCCCTCGTTCAACGAGGCGCGCGCCGAGTTCGAGAAGGAGTATCTGATCCGTCTGCTGCGCACGACCGAGGGCAACGTGACCCTGGCGGCCAACATGGCGGGGAGGAACCGTACCGATTTCTACAAGCTGTTGAATCGGCACGGCATAGAGGCGGCAAACTTCAAATCGAAAGGGTAAACCGGCGCGAAACGACCCTGAATGACAGGGTCGTTGCGTCGTTGATATCGCTCAGGCGGGGCCGGTGGCACCATCGGCGTTGCGGGATTTCAGGGTCTTTTGGGAGAGCCAGAGTCCGCTCGCTTTCATCAGATAACCGAACAGGGCGCCGATAATCAGCGATGGCAGGATCAGTCGCCAATCTCCTGCTGCACCTATGGTGCCGCAGCAGCCAGCAAATGTGCCAGGAATGTAGCTGAGCCACTGCTGCTTGGCCTGCACGCACATCAGGGTTGCCACCACGGCGGTCATGACATAGCCCGCAACGCCAGCGCCCCACCAACCATCGCCATGGATCAGCAATAGCCCCCACAGCATGCCTGTGGTGTTGCAGAAGATAGTTTGCAGCAGCGCCTTGTAACCCCCGCTGGAAGCAAAATAGCAGGTGCAGCCGAGGAAGCCGATCCAGGAAATAAGGCCGAATACAGTGGCAATCCAGCCCCAAATGCCGGAGAGAATACCTGTGGTAATGGCAATCGCGATCAGTGGGCTCATGGCGTGGCTCTTCAGTTGGCTTTTAATAAAAACGGGCAGCCTACCCCCGGCAATCGGGGCGGCAAGCGGGGTCCGAATTGTGTGTGATCTTCATCACCCTTTTCAACTCAGGAATACGCTTGCGCTCGCGAAAAAAATTCATTGGTGACCGGTCAAACCCTCGACCATAGTTAGAGGCCCTGTCCTGCTCATGGAGTGAGTCTGATGGTGCCCAATGTGATCGTTCCCCTGCTGGTATTCGTAGTGCTGTTTCTGGTCGGAACCATGGCCAAGGCGCTGCCCCTGTACCACCTCATGTAATCCGGTGTGAAATAAAAATCTGCCGGGGCGGGTCTTATCTCTGTCGCCTCTAACTGCCCCGGGAGTTTTTCATGTTGATCAAGCGTCGTTCCACCCATCACCTCACTGAACAGGATGTCACCCCGGAAGCCGTCTATCAGGATCGCCGCCTTATTCTCAAGGGGCTGGGTCTGGGCGCCGCTACCCTCGCGTTTCCCGCTCAGGCGGGAGTACTCGATCTGCTGCGCGGTAAAGAGGATGCTCCCCCGTCCGCCACCAAACCGCTCAACAGCAAGCCTGCGGATCGCCCGACCAATCTGGTGCTGACACCGGAAGAGAAGGCGACCAGCTACAACAACTTCTACGAGCTCGGCACCGACAAGACGGACCCGGCCCGCAACGCCCATTACCTCAAACCGGAACCCTGGACGTTGAAGGTGGAGGGGGCGGTAGCCAAACCCTTCACTCTGGATGTGTGGGATCTCATCAACAAAACCGAGCTGGAGGAGCGGATCTACCGGCTGCGCTGCGTCGAAGCCTGGTCGATGGTGCTGCCCTGGAACGGCATCTCGCTGGCGGAGATCATTCGCCGCGCCGAACCGACCAGCCGCGCCAAGTTTGTTGCCTTCGAGACCCTGTTTGATCCGAAACAGCTGCCCGGTCAGGCCTCAGACTCGCTGGGCGGCGGTATCGACTATCCCTACGTCGAGGGGCTGCGTATCGACGAGGCGATGCACCCGCTCTCCTTCCTCGCCATGGGGCTCTACGGCAAGACCCTGCCCGCCCAGAACGGCGCGCCGATCCGGCTGGTGGTGCCATGGAAGTACGGTTTCAAGAGCATCAAGAGCATCGTCTCGATCCGGCTGGTGGAGGAGATGCCACCCACCACCTGGAATCTGCTCGCACCCAACGAATATGGCTTCTACGCCAACGTCAATCCGCAGGTGGATCACCCGCGCTGGAGTCAGGCCAGCGAGCGGTTCATCGGCGAGGGCGGGCTGTTCGGCGCCAAGCGCCAGCCGACCCTGATGTTCAACGGCTATGGCGACGAGGTCGCCTCGCTCTATCAGGGGATGGATCTGCGCCAATGGTACTGAAACTGAAAGCCTCACATATCAGTGGCTTGCGGGGGCTGGTGCATCTGGGGTCCTTCGGCTTTCTGCTCTGGCTGGGGTACGCCCTGCCAGCCGGTCTGCTGGGGGGCGACCCCGTGCCCGAACTGATCCACTACCTCGGCAAGGGGGCGCTCAACCTGCTGCTGCTCACCCTGCTGGTCTCGCCGCTGGCCAAACGCTGGCGGCAGGGGCAACTCATCAAGCTGCGCCGTCCGCTCGGGCTCTGGTGCATGGTCTGGGCGCTGCTCCACTTCATGGTGTGGCTGGGGTTGGATCTGCAGTTCGACTGGGGGCTGATTGGCAGCGAGCTGGTCAAGCGCCGCTATATCGTGGTGGGAATGGTGGCGCTGCTGCTGTTGCTGGCGTTGGGCATCACCTCGCTCCCTGCGTTGCAGCGGCGGATGGGGACGGCGTGGCAGAAGCTGCACAACTGGGTTTATGCGGTGGCCTTGCTGGTGCCGGTGCACTACTGGTGGTCGCTCAAGAGTGGTTGGCTGGAGCCGCTCATCTACCTGCTGCTGGCTGGCGCTCTGCTCTGGCCGAGAAGGGAGAAGCTGCTGCGCCCGTGGCGCATCCGCTGGAAAGCAAAAGAGGCCTAATCGGCCTCTTGTTGTTTGATCTCGCCAGTGTAGGCATCGACGATGAGATGTACCTTCTGATCCTGGCGATTGAGGGTTTTGACCTCGAATTTGTCCCCTTCCAGCTCCACTTCGCGAATGTCGTGGTACCCTTGCGCCAGCAACAGTTTGACCAGCCCGGCCATGTCGAGGCGGCTTTGGGCCGCCCAGCTTGAGGCGCTCAGCAGGCAAAGGATCAGCAGGAAACTGCGCGGGATCATATTCATTCCGGATTCATGGCTGGCAGACTATAAACGCCATTATGTTAGGTTTTTGGAGATGAATCATCCATGAATAGAGCGCTCCCTCTGATCGGGTTGTTGTTGCCAGTGCTGGCGCAGGCGCTGACGCCTGACGAAGCCCTGTTGCAGCAAGCTGTCCATGAGGGACGGGTTCGGCCCTTCCACGAAATGATGGAGGTGGCATCCAGATTGCCGGTGCGGGTTTTACGGGTCGATCTGGGAGAAGAGGATGGTATCTGGCTCTATGAACTGCGCGTGATCGACCGGGAGAACAGCGTGCTCAAGGTGGCCTATCGGGCCGACAACCTGGAGATGGTGTGGGCCAAGGGCCACCATCTGGAGCGGCTGTTCGAGCCACCCGTGCCCCCGGTCGAGGATGATGAGTAACCTCTGTTTGGAAGCCTGTTCATGCGAATTCTGATTGTTGAAGATGAAAAAGTACTGGCTGGCCAGCTGGCTGAACAGCTGCGCCTTTCCGGCTTTGTCACCGACCTCTGCCACGATGGCAACGAGGCCGGTTTTCTCGGCGAGACCGAGCCCTACGACGCCATCATTCTCGACCTCGGTCTGCCGGGGCGCGATGGCCTGAGCGTGCTGAAGGAGTGGCGCAGCAAGGGGATCGATACCCCGGTGCTGGTGCTGACTGCCCGTGGCCAGCTGCATGAGAAGATTGAGGGGCTCAACGCCGGTGCCGACGACTACCTCACCAAGCCGTTCCAGGTGGCCGAGCTGGTGGCGCGAGTTCATGCCCTGGTGCGTCGGGCGGCGGGCAACGCCAGTTCCATTCTGGAGATTGGCGGGGTGCGCCTCGATATGGCCGCGTCGCAGGTGTGGTACGAAGGGACCCCCATCAAGCTGACCGCCCACGAGTTCCGGGTGCTCGGTTATCTGATGCAACACAGGGGCAAGGTGGTGTCGCGCAGCGAACTGATCGACCACATCTACGCTCAGGATTTCGACCGCGACTCCAACACCGTCGAGGTGTTCATCGGCCGGATCCGCAAGAAGACCAATCCCGATCTGATTGAGACAGTGCGCGGCCTCGGGTACCGGATCAACGAATGAGGCTGGTCAGAACCCTGCGGGGGCGACTGGTCGCCATCGCGCTGGTGTGGTGCGGCCTGTTCCTGTTCGCTACCGGCTTCAGTCTGCAGACCATGATGCGCAACTACTGGCAGGAGGCAGAGGCCGACAGTCTGCGCCTGCAGCTCTATGATCTGCTCTCCCGGCTGGAGGTGGCGAAGACCGGCCTGCCGGTGGTGGTTGAGCCGATGGCTGATCCCCGCTTCACCCAACCTTACTCCGGCTACTACTGGCAGCTGGAGCTGGGGGAAGATGTGGTGGGTCGCTCCCGCTCCCTGTGGGACACCCATTTGATGAGTCGTGGCCTCAAGTCCGCCTTTGGCGATCCTGACCTCTTTTTCGGCAAGGGGCCCAACAAGGAGCCGCTGCTGATCATGACCCGTACCGTGCTGCTGCCTGGTTCGGATCGGGTGTTCACCCTGGTGATGGCCAAAGACAGCAGCGCCCTGACCCAGACCCTCAACAAGACCCGCATCAGCCTGTTCCTCGGCCTCGGCTTTGCCGCGACCGGTCTGGTGCTCGGCTTCATGTTCCAGATCGTCTACGGTCTGCGGCCGCTCCATCTGCTGCGCCGTGAATTGGGGCGGGTCCATCAGGGCCATCAGGAGGGGTTCCGGCTGCGCTATCCGCTGGAGATCCAGCCGCTGGTGGAGGATATCAACCGGCTGCTGCACCACTACGGCGAGCTGCTGCAGCGGGCGCGATCCCACACCGGCAATCTGGCCCATGCCCTCAAGACGCCGCTCAGCATCATGCGCAATCAGGTGGCCCAGTTGCCGCCGGAAGATCAGGCTGCCATCGGCGAGCAGCTCGACCAGATCCAGCGCCATATCGATTACCACCTCGGCAAGGCGCGGGTGACCGGCGCCGCCAAGATCCTCGGGGTATCGACCCCGGTGCGGGCGCGGGTGGAGTACATCTGCCGTGCCTTCTCTCGCCTCTATCCGGGCAAGACGGTGGACTTGCAGGTGCCCGCCAATCTGGCGGTCGGGGTGGAGGAACAGGATTTCGACGAGATGGTGGGCAATTTGCTGGAGAACGCCTTCAAGTGGTCGGCCAGCCAGTTGCGCATCTCCAGTGCCGAGTTGGGGGGCTGGATCACTCTGCGCATCGAGGATGACGGCCCCGGCATGAGCGAAGATCAGATCGCCAAGGCGGTGCTGCGTGGAGTACGACTCGACGAGAAGGTGCCGGGCTCCGGCCTTGGCCTCAACATCGTCTCCGATCTGGCGGAAGCCTATCGGGGCAGTTTCATCATGGGCCGCGCCGAACTCGGCGGGCTGGCCGCCTCTCTCTCGTTGCCCAAGGTGGCAAGAGTGGAGAGCTAGGCATAACATATGGCATTTGTTTTAGCCTGAGGAAGAGAACCATGACCGACGATCCGTGGGCACTGTGTCACCTTGACGATTCATTTGACGCCTCTGTGCTGGGGGTCAAGGGCGCCCAGATCCAGTGGTTTGAAGACAGGGATGGCCTGATCGCGTTCCTTCTGGAAGATTTTGTCGATCTGCTGGCCGACGTGGGTGAGCTGGAAGAGGATCAGACCGAACAGGCGCGCGAGCGCTTCACCCTGTTGGTGGAGCAGAGCTTCGACGATCGCACCCTGATGGATGCCATCAACGATCTCGCCTCCGGCCTGCGTCGCATCGCCTGGTTGGGGCCGCTCTCGGAGCTGGCCGAGATCAGCGACGACTTTGCCTCCGGTCTGCGCCGCTACTTCTGGAGCCAGTACGACGGGGATGAAGATGACCCGGATGCCTGGGTGCCGGAAGAGCTCTGGCCGCAACTGGTGGAGTGCGCGCAGGAGTATATGGAAGAGGGCGAGTTCTGATTTCCCTCTCTCCTCTCATCGCAGCGATAAACAATCGGCGCCTTCGGGCGCCGTTTTTATTGGCGCGGATGGCGCGTCCTTATGGTGATCGGGCGCTGCCCTGTGGGGCGGTACAAGAGCCGGGCAGGGCCGCCATGGGGCGCTTGGTTATTGGTATAAGTAAAAATCGGGTCATTATCGGAAAAGTCATAAATTAAATTTATGCAGGAGAATCAGGCTTCCTCACGGTGCCTGCGAGCGCCGCCAGCGCTGTGGGAGGGGATTTTCCGATCCTCGGGATTGGTGCTGACGGTGGCGGTTATTCCGACAAGGGATCTCCCCGTCACAACCGGGATAAAAAAACGGCGCCATGATGGCGCCGTTTTGTCTGGGAGCAACAGCCTTAGCCGTTGGCCGGTACCGCGTGGGCGGTGTTGGCCAGCACCGGGCCTGTGTACTTCTCGATCTGCAGCTGGGCCATGTGGCCGCAGTTGCCCTGCGCCAGGCTGGACGAGCCTTCGTCGAAGGTGAGGCAGTTGACGTTGCCGTTCTTGCAGATGCTGCCCGCTTCGCCCGGCTTGGCCGGGTCATACCAGGCCCCTTCGCAGATCCGCACCACCCCCTGACGCACATCTTCGGAGAGCAGGGCGCCCACCAGGATCTGACCGCGCTCGTTGAAGGCGCGCACCAGATCCCCCTGAGCGATGCCACGGGCCTTGGCATCGGCGGGATGGATCATGATCGCCTCGCGGTCGGCGATGGCGAACTTGTCCCGCAGCGGGGTGTTGTCGAGCTGGGAGTGCAGCCGCTGGGTCGGGTGGGAGGTGTTGAGCGACAGCGGATAGTGCGCCGCCACCTCGCTCTTCACCCACTCTTTGGGCTCATACCACTTGGGATGACCGGCGCAGTCGGCATAACCCATCCCCGCCACCGTGTTAGAGAAGATCTCGATCTTGCCGGACGGGGTACCGAGCGGGTTGAGCAGCGGGTTCTCGCGAAAATCGGCGTGACGGATCCACTGGCGGTTGGCCTCGGGGATCGGGAAGCGGATGTAGTTGTTGGACTCCCAGAACATGTTGAACGGCGGCAGCGCCACCCGGGCACCACGGGCCTGGGCGGCCATGCCGTCGTACATCTGCTTGAGCCACAGCATCTCGTCCTTGCCTTCGGTGTACTGCTCCTGCACACCCAGCTTGGCGGCGATGGCGCTGAAGATATCGAAGTCGCTGCGGGACTCGTGCTGGGGCGGCACGCACTGGTGCATCGGGAACACATAGCGCTGGGAGTAGTCGCCGCCCATCTCCAGATCGTTGCGCTCGTAGCTGGTGGTGACCGGCAGCACGATGTCGGCGTGCTTGGCGGTGGCGGTCCAGTAGGGCTCGTGAACGATCACGGTCTGCGGTTTGCGCCACGCCTGCAGCAGGTTGTTGGTGTCCTGATGGTGGTGGAAGGGGTTGCCGCCTGCCACGTAGACCAGCTTGATGTCCGGATAGGTTACCTTGCGGCCGTTGAAGTCGATGGTCTTGCCGGGGTTGGCGAGACAGTCGGCGATGCGGGCCACCGGGATCGGGGCCGGGCTGTTCTTCGGCGCATTGCCGGCGGAGATGCCCGCCAGAATGCCGCCCTTGGCGGTGGGGCTGCCACCGGAGGAGTAGTGGTAGCTGAAGCCGTAGCCGCCGCCCGGCAGGCCGATCTGGCCCAGCATGGAGGCCAGGGTCACCAGCATCCAGTTCGGCTGTTCACCGTGCTGCTGACGCTGCATGCCCCAACCGGCCATGATCATGGTGCGCTTGGCGGCCATGTCGAGGGCCAGTTGGCGAATTACCTTGGCATCGACGCCACAGACGGAGCTCGCCCACTCGGCGCTCTTCGGCTGACCGTCATCCTTGCCGAGCAGGTAGGCGAGGAACTTGTCGAAGCCGACGGTGTAGCGATCGAGGAAGGCCTGATCATGCTTCTTCTCGCTATAGAGGGTATGAGCCACACCCAGCATCATGGCCACGTCGGTGTAGGCGTTCGGGGCAATCCACTCGGCGCCGACCAGCTTGGCGGTCTCGTTGTAGACCGGGTCGATGCTGATGATGCGGGTGCCTTTCTCTTTCAGCGCCTTGAAGCCAGCCTGACCTTCGTGATCCGGCATGTTCCAGCTGTTCTTCAGGGTGACCTGAGCGTTGACCCCCCACAGCACCACCAGTTCGGCGTTTTCGACCACGTTGGGCCAGGCGGTCTGCTGCTCGTACACCTCGATGGAGCCCATCACATGGGACATGATCACCTGAGCCGCACCGGTGGAGTAGTCACCGGCATAACCGGTGAAGCCGCCGGAGAGGTTCATCAGGCGGTGCAGCAGGGTGCGGCTGTTGTGGAACATGCCGACACTCTTCCAGCCGTAGGAACCGGCGTGGATCGCCTGCGGGCCGAAGTCACTCTGCACGCGCTGGATTTCACCGGCCACCAGTTCGATCGCCTTGTCCCAGCTCACTCGCACCCACTCGTCGGCACCGCGCAACTCGGGTTTGGCGCCCGGGCCGTGCTCCAGCCAGCTCTTGCGTACCATGGGGTACTTGATGCGGTTCTTGGCGTGTACCTGGAACGGTGCCATGTCGATGAGATCGTTCGGCGCCGGATCATCGGCCACCGGCTGGACGCGCACCATGCGGCCATCCTCGACGACCGCCTCGAAGGCCCCCCAGTGGGCGCCGGTCAGAATGCCTTTCTGGGCGGGCACCAGAGTCGGGAACTGGCTCAATGCGGTGCTGATGGCTTGCGCCAGTGCACTCTTGGGAAAAATACCGCTGAGCAGGGGCAGGGCTGCGCAGGCGCCGAGCCCCTTGAGCAGGTTGCGGCGGGACAGATTGGTCTTCTTGTCGTTGAAAAAAGTCATAACGGTTTTCCTCTGTTCCAGCCTTAGTGGGCCGCGCTCATGTCACTGGCATGTTTCTGGACATACTGGGTCAGCATGCGAGCCTGTTCCGGGGTCAGGGAGGTACGAGATTCCATCCCCTTGATGACGCCGATCCACTGGTTGGCGTTGAAGTGATCCAGCGCGGTGAGGCCGTGGCAGCCGGTACAGTTGTTGGACATCAGGTTGGAGGCGTATTGCCACAGCTTGCCCTGATCGCCGATGAGCTGGGTCTGGTCTACCCAGGCGGTCAGCTTGACCTGATGCCAGGTGAGGTTGGTGGCGCTGTCGGTTTCGCTCTGGCCGGTGACCAGCGCTTTCTTGGCGGCATCGCCGACCAGTACGCTGAGGATCCGTTTGCCCGGTGCGGCGTAGAACACTTCGCTCACGCCATCCTGTTGCCAGCCTTCGATCTGCACCTTGGCGCGGCCGTTTTCGTTGGCCAGCACGTCCACCTTGGTGGAGGGCATCAGGGTGCCTTCGTCTGTCTTGGCGGTGGCATCGAGGAACAGCGGGGTGGTGGCGATGGCGTAACGGGTGGTGACGTTGGCCGGGGTCTGGGCCGCAGCCTGCGCCAGCTCGCTGGCACCGGCGGCAGCCAGGCCGCTCATGTCAGGCATGATGTGGGCGACACCGCGGTGGCAGTCGATACAGGTCTGGCCCTCCTTGATGGCGACCGGGTGCTCGGCGCGGGCATTGGGGCGCTGGGCCAGAATGTCCATCGCTGCATAGCTGTGGCAGCTGCGACAGGTGGCAGAGTCGTTGGCTTTCAGCTCGTCCCAGACGGATTGAGCCATCCGCAGCTTGTGGGCTTCATACTTTTCCGGGGTATCGAGGGTGCCGATCGCCTCGTGATAGATATCCTTCACGGCGCGCACCTTGGTCCAGAGGTAGGAGGTGGGGTCACCCGGAATGTGGCAGTCGGCACACTCGGCGCGGATGCCCTTTACGTTCTGGAAGTGGACGCTGCCCTGGTATTCGGCCAGCGGAGTCTGCATGGAGTGGCAGGAGACGCAGAATTCGGTGGAGCTGGTCTTGTGCAGCACGGTCACGGTGACACCCAGTGCAGCGACACCCAGCAGGGCCCCGAGCAGCAGGAGCCAGAACCAGGTTTTTCTTATCAGTTTTCCAATCATGGCGGCGTTTTCCTACGGTCATTTTTTACCAACATAGTAGTAGTGCAATGGTAGTAGTAATGGGAGGAGCAAGGCGTTGACCTCCATCATGGTTTATATTTCTTGATTGCCGTCACACTTTGTTTTTTATTTTGATATTGACTTATTTTTGGAATTAACGGCAATTAATCGCCGATTGGTCTGTTTTTATGCTTTCCGTGATAGCTGTTAGCCCCCTCGCAAAAAACCACCGGATTCGTTGATATAGTCGGAATTGAGCCTCAACGGAGTGTCGCTGATGAGCCCTTTCTCACTGTTGTGTGTTGCTGCGGATGTGCAACTACTGGCTGAATTTGAACAGGAGTTGGCCCCGCTGCTCGGCCATTTTGCGCTGGTGGTGGTGGTTGGTCAGGAGTCGGCCGAGCTGGCCCTCGATGAGCTGGAGCGCAAGAGACAGCCTCCTGCCGTGGTGGTATGTGACAGTGATCTGGGGGATGGCCGCGGCGCCGACTTTCTGATCCGTCTCGGCAGTCGCCACGAGGCGTGCCGCAAGATCCTGCTGGGCAGCCAGCTTGAGATGAAATCGATCATCGAGGCGGTCAACCTTGGCCGTCTCGACTACTACCTGCAGCGCCCCTGGCGCGATGGCAGCCTGCGCCGGGCCGTTATCGAGCAGGCGGGCCATTTTGTACTGCATCATCCCGAGGCCGATCTGCTGAGTTATGCGACCGTGCTCGACAACCAGAAGTTGCTGCGGGCTCATGTCGATCGCCAGCTGGCGGAATATCGTCAGGGCTTTATGGATTACACCCACTGCAGCGATGAAGAGCTCTCCCGGGTGGTGATCGATGGCCTTTACCAGTTTTTCGATGGTAACGACGAGGCGCGAGTCTGCCGCCATTACAGCCCGGGCCATGTGTTGACGCGGGAAGGGGAGCCCAACAGCTTCCTCTGGTTTATCGCCAAGGGGGAGGTGGTGCTGCGCAAGCGGGATGAGCAGGGGATCGATCAGGAGGTGGTTCACTACCGCAGCGGTGCGCTGGTGGGGGGTATGTCCTTTGTGACCGGCGAGCTCGCTTTTACCACCGGGGTGACTCTGACTGGCGCCGAGGTGATCAAGCTCGACAAGATGCAATTTTCCCGGGTGATGCAGGCGCGCAGCGAACTGCTTCCCTCTTTCACCAACCTGCTGCTGCGCCACTTCAACCGTCGTCTGCAGAACAGCATCCGCACCGAGATGCGGCTGCAGCAGACCCTCAACTCCCTCGATGCTGCTCATGCCCAGCTGGTGGAGAGCGAAAAGATGGCGATGCTGGGCCAGCTGGTGGCCGGTGTCGCCCATGAGCTCAACAACCCGGTGGCGGCCATCATCCGTGGTAGCGAGACCCTGCGTGCCGCTATCCCCGATCTGGTCAATCTTGACCTGCCAGCTGCCATCAAGGGGCTCGGCAACCAGACCCTCTGTCAGGCGCTGGCCTCCCAGCCGGTGTCGACCAGCGAGATCCGCGACAAGACCCGCCAGGCCGAGGCGCATTTTGGCGATCGCCAGCAGGCTCGGATGGCAGTGCAGATGAATCTCGATGGCGAGCTGAACTGGCAGCGCTGGTTTGCCGGTCGAACCGCGAATGAGCGAGCCGCCATATTGGCTCAACTGGAGTTATTCCAGCAGACCGGCAGCTTCTTGCGCAATATCGAGGTGTGTGCCCGCCGCATCGGCGATCTGGTTAAAAGCCTCAAACAGTACGCCCGTCAGGATCGGGCCGACCCCTCGCTGGTGGATTTGCACGAAGGGCTGGAAGATACCCTGATGATGTTTGAGAACCGCCTCAAGCACCACGAGTTATGCAAGGAGTATCAGCCCTTGCCGCTGGTGCGCTGTCATCCCGCCGCCTTGCAGCAGGTGTGGACCAATCTGATTGCCAACAGTCTGGATGCCATGAGCAGCCCGGGACGACTCACCATTCGTACCGCCCTGTCAGAGCCCGGTTGGGTGATGGTGGAGGTGGAGGATAGCGGTTGCGGCATCGAGCCCGAGCTGTGGCAGCGGATCTTCGATCTCAACTTTACCACCAAGCGGGAGGGGCACTTCGGCCTTGGCATTGGCCTGAGCGTTTCGCTGCAGATAGTGCAGCAGCACCATGGCCGGATCGAGGTGGAGTCTGAGCCGGGTCGTTATACCCGGATGCGAGTCTGCTTGCCGCTGGATGGCATGGGTCAGGCCAGTTACGGGGGCGAACCTCGCCCCAACGAGTATGCGGCCTGAACGGACGCATCTGCCAAGCGATGGCGTGCCGAGTCATGCCGCCAAGAAGGAGAAACCATGAAGCACTATTTGATCCTGTGTGTGGATGATGAGCGCGAAGTGCTCGATGCCGTGATCCATGATTTGGCCCCTTTCCGCTCTCACTTCGAACTGGAGGCGGCCGAGAGCGTCGACGAAGCGCGGGAGGTGGTGCACGAGTGGGAAGAGGAGGGGGGCAAGCTGGCGCTGATCCTCTGCGATCACATCATGCCGGGGGCGCTGGGGGTCGACTTTCTGGTGGAGTTGAACCGGCGTGCCACCACCCGTGCCAGCCGCAAACTGCTGCTGACCGGGCAAGCGGGGCTGGAAGCGACCGTCGAGGCGGTCAATCGCGGCGGGCTGCACTACTATCTGGCCAAACCGTGGAAGCTCGAGACTTTGCAAGAGGCGGTGCGCGAGCAACTGACCGACTACCTGCTGGCAGAAGATGGCGACCACGCCTTCCACTATGCGCCGCTGCTCAATCAGGCGCGGCTGTTTGCCGCTATCCACGATCACCCGTTCGACGAATAGGGGCAGTTGGGCTTTCGCGGTGGCAGTTGTATACTGTCTGCATATACAGTATTGCAGGTAGCCACCGATGCGACTCTTTATCGCCGAGAAGCCCACGCTGGGCCGTGCCATTGCCGATGCCCTGCCCAAACCCCACAAGAAGGGCGACGGCTTTATCGAAACTGCCCAGGGGGATGTGGTCACCTGGTGCATCGGCCATCTGCTGGAGCAGGCCGAGCCCGATGCCTATGACGCCGCCTTCAAACAGTGGCGGATGGAGCACCTCCCCATCGTCCCCGCTCAGTGGCAGCTGGTAGCCAAACCCAAGACCAAAACCCAGCTCACCGTCATCAAGCGGTTGATCAAGCAGGCCGACTGCGTGGTCAATGCCGGTGACCCGGACAGGGAGGGGCAACTGCTGGTGGACGAGGTGATCGATTTTCTCGGCTACCCGAAAACCAAGCCGGTGCAGCGCTGCCTGATCAGCGATCTCAACCCGCCCGCGGTGCGCCGCGCCCTCGACAAGCTGCGGGACAACAAGGAGTTCGTGCCGCTGGCGGTCTCCGCGCTGGCCCGCAGCCGGGCCGACTGGCTCTATGGCATCAACATGACCCGCGCCTATACCCTGCTCGGGCGCAAGGCCGGTTGCAGCGAGCTGCTCTCGGTCGGTCGGGTGCAGACCCCGCTGCTCGGGCTGGTGGTGCGGCGGGATCTCGAAATCGAGGCCTTCGTGCCCAAACCCTTCTATGAGGTGCTGGCCCATCTGCTGACCGACGGCAACGAGCGCTTCACTGCCAAGTGGCTGCCGTCCGAAGCCTGTCTGCCATGGCAAGACGAAGAGGGGCGGGTGCTCAACCGGGCGCTGGCCGACAAGGTGGTGAGCCGGATCAACGGCCAACCCGCAGAGGTCGAATCGGTGGAGGAGCAGGCCCGCAAGCAGGCGGCGCCGCTCCCTTATAACCTCTCCAGCCTGCAGATCGATGCCGCCAAGCGCTTTGGCATGGATGCCAAGCGGGTGCTCGATATCTGCCAGAGCCTCTACGAGCGGCACAAACTCATCACTTATCCGCGCTCCGACAGCCGCTATCTGCCGACCGACCACTTCAAGCGGGCCGAGCAGGTGCGCGGCGCCATCGCTGCCACGGCTCCTGCGCTGGCCAAGGCGGTTGCCGAGGCTGATGGCAAGATCCGCAGCAAGGCGTGGAACGACAGCAAGGTGGATGCTCACCACGCCATCATCCCCACCGAGAAGCAGGGTAACCCCGCCACGCTGGGGGCCGATGAGGCTAAGCTTTACGGCCTGATTGCTCGCCAGTACCTGCTGCAGTTCTATCCCCCGTTCGAATACAACGACAGCAAGGTACTGCTACGCATCGCTGGCGGCCTGTTTCAGGCCAAGGCGCGGCGCATCCTCAAGGCGGGTTGGAAGGCATTGCTCGGGGTGGAGGAGGATGACGACGAAGAGAAAGCGGGCACTCTGCCCGCCCTGAAAGAGGGAGAACAACTGCTCTGCGAGCGGGGCGAGTTGCAGGAGAAGATGACCCAGCCGCCCAAGTCGTTCACCGATGCCACCCTGCTGGCGGCCATGACCGGCATTGCCCGCTATGTGCAGGATCCCGAGATCCGCAAGACCCTGCGCGACACCGATGGTCTCGGCACCGAGGCAACCCGGGCAGGCATCATCGATCTGCTGTTCAAACGCCGCTTTCTGGTGCGTCAGGGCAAGAGCATCAAAGCGACCCCGACCGGGCGGGCGCTGGTGCAGGCGCTGCCTGCCACCGCCACCACGCCGGATATGACGGCGCTGTGGGAGCAGAGCCTCGGCCAGATCGCCGAGCGCCACGGTAGTTACCAGCAGTTTATGGGGCCGCTCACCGAGCAGTTGCACGGGCTGATTGAGGGGGCGCGGCAGGATTCAGGGGCCAGCTTCAGCGCCCTGCCGAAGGAGGCGCCGGGTGCCAGCAAACGGCGCTTTACCAAGCGCAAGAGTCCGGCGGCCAGCGGCGCTGGTGCGACCCCTCGCAAGAGTGCGGGCAAGCGACCAGCCAGAAGCAAGGCGGCCTGACCGTGTGAGGGCGATGCTGGCTGATGTGCAAAAGCCGCCAGCGGAAAAGAGAGAGGGGCCATGGGCCCCTCTCTTGCTGTTGTTCCCTCGCTCGGTATCTTGGCGCTGTGGCACTTAGCCGGTGTAGACGCTCTCTTCCGGATACTTGATGCGGGTCTCGCTCGGGCGGGCCAGCATAAAAGCGAGGGTGAGCGGGCCAAGACGGCCGCAGATCATCACCAGCACCAGAATGAACTTGCCCGGGCCGCTCAGGCTGGGGGTGATGCCGGTAGAGAGGCCGACGGTGGCAAACGCCGAGATGGTTTCGAACATGATTTTGTCGAATGGTAGGGCGTCGGTGATCATCAGCAGGAACATGGAAAGCATCAGCACCATGGTACTGACGATGATGATGGCCAGCGAGCGGGTGACGATCTGGGGTGACAGGGTGCGGCCGAAGGCGGTGACATGGGGGCGCTTGGTCAGAAACGCCTTGGTCGCCAGCAGCACCACGGCAAAGGTGGTCACCTTGATACCACCACCGGTGGAGGTAGCGCCTGCCCCGATAAACATCAGCATCATCATGAAGAGCAGGGAGGCGGGCACCATCTGGCCGATGTCGATGGAGTTGAAGCCCGCAGTACGGGCACTGGCAGACTGGAAGAAGGCCGCCAGCAGTTGGCTCCCAATCCCGGCTTGCCCCAGCGTGCCCGGGTTGTTGTGCTCCAGCAGCCAGAAGACCACGGTCCCCAGCAGCAACAGTGCCGGGGTCATCAGGAGCATCAGCTTGCTGTGCAGCTTCAGCTTGCGCCAACGGCGGTTGCGTACCAGATCGACGATAACGGTAAAGCCAATCCCGCCAAGGATCAGCAGGCCCGCGATGGTCAGACTGATGAGGGGATCGTCCCGATAGCTCATCAGGTTGTTGGCAAACAGTGAGAAGCCTGCGTTGTTGAAGGCCGATACCGCATGGAAGAAGCTGACGTAGAGGCCGTGAACCCAGCCCATTTCGGGCACCCAGCGGATCGCCATCAGGCCGGTGCCGATAAGCTGGGCGATGAAGGCGAACAGCACGATGCGCTTCACCAGCTGAATGATATTGACCGAGCCCTCCTGTCCCAGCGCCTCTTTGGCGAGTACTTGCTGCCGCAGGCCGACCCGTTTGCTGAAGATGGCGATGAGCAGCAGGGTCATGGTCATCTGTCCCAGCCCGCCGATCTCCATCAGAATGATCAGAAAGATTTGCCCTTGCAGGGTGAAGGCGGTGCCGGTATCCACCACCCCCAGCCCGGTCACGCAGATGGCCGAGGTGGCGGTGAACAGGGCGTTGATAAAGGTGACTTCCCCATTGTGGCTGGAGGGTTGCACCAGAAAAATGGTGCCAATCAGCAGGATGATCAGAAAACTGCCGAGGATCAGCTTGGCCTCGCTCCAGCGGGAGTCCTGCTCCCGATGCAGCGCAAAGGCGTAGCTGCTGCGCCATTTGATCATAGGGTTTCGAGCCAGTGGTCGATGGCGTGCTTGTTGCCCGCCAGGATCAGGATGTCACCCAGTTGCAGCTCCATCTTGCCGGTCAGCACGTTATGCAGTACCTCGCCGCGCTTGATGGCAAGCAGCTGGAAGTCGCTCTGCTGCAGCAGATGGAAGTCGCTGAGGGCTTTGCCGTTTTGCTGCAATCCGATGACGAATTCGGTCAGCACCATGTTGTGCCCCAGCTCCAGATAGTCGAACAAGCGGTTATCCAGCATGCTCTGGGCGACGCGGCGGCCCATGTCCCACTCCGGGTTGATCACCTTGTCGGCGCCCACTTTTTGCAGGATCTTGGCGTGGAACTTGTCGCGCGCCTTCACCCACACCTTCTTCACGCCCGCTTCTTTCAGAACGAGGGTGGTGAGGATGCTGGTCTCCAGGTTGTCACCGATGGCGACGAATACGATATCGAAGTTGGCCAGTCCCAGCTCGGCGACGGTGGCTTCGTCAGTGGCATCCGCCACGATAACGTGATTGCAGAGGGCGGCGATTTGCCGGGTCTTGCTCTCGTCGATATCGATGGCCAGTACTTCGGCATCTTGCCGTTGCAGCTCTTCACACAGTGCGCTGCCAAACAGGCCCAGGCCGATGACGGCAAACTGGTTGTTCATGAGTTATTCCTCAACAGTTGAAGCTGTCTACTGTAAACCACTGTTATTGCCCCGAAAAGGGTTCGGGTTTTTCGTCATGGGGTAACTTGAGGTAGACTGCGCCCTTGCACCAAGCCGGGATAGACAGATGAAACTGAATGCCAACGCCTCCTTGTTGAAGCTCAACACCCTTGCCCTCGATGCTTATTGCCTCTGGCTGGCCGAGGTGGAGCAGGTTGCCGATCTGGCCACCTTGCGTGCCGATCCGCAGCTCAACCAGCTGCCGCGCCTCAATCTGGGCGGCGGCAGCAACATGCTGTTTACCACCGATTTTCTCGGTCTGGTGGTGCTCAACCGGCTCAAGGGTATTACCGCAGAAGATGGTGGCGATCACTGGCTGCTTCATGTGGCGGCAGGTGAAGATTGGCATCAGCTGGTACGCCATGCCTTGCAGCAGGGCTGGTTCGGGCTGGAGAATCTGGCACTGATCCCCGGTACGGTCGGTGCGGCGCCGGTGCAGAACATCGGTGCCTACGGGGTCGAACTGGCGAAATTCTGCGCTTATGTCGAGGCATTCAACTGGCAGAGCGGTGAGATTGAGCGGATCGCGGCGGCAGAGTGCCGCTTCGGCTATCGCGACAGCATCTTCAAGCACGAGTATCAGGACTCCCATCTGATCACCGCGGTCGGCCTCAAGCTGCCCAAGGTGTGGCAGCCGGTGCTGGGCTATGGCCCGCTGGCGGCACTCGGTGATACTCCCTCGGCGCAGGCCATCTTCGATACCGTCTGTGCCACCCGCATGGCCAAGCTGCCGGATCCCGCCGTCCTCGGCAACGCCGGCAGCTTCTTCAAAAATCCGGTGGTACCTGCCGCGCTGGCCGATTCGCTCAAACTGAAGTATCCGCAGATGCCGCTCTATCCGGCGGGTGAAGGGCTGGCCAAGCTGGCGGCGGGTTGGCTCATCGATCAGTGTGGTCTGAAAGGCTTCGCCATCGGTCGTGCCGCTGTTCATCAGGAGCAGGCGCTGGTGCTGGTCAATCTGGGGGGCGCCAGTGCCATGGAGCTGATCGCTCTGGCGGCCCATGTGCGCGACAGCGTGGAACAAAAATTCGGGGTGGTGCTGGAGCATGAGGTGCGTTTCATGGGGGCACAAGGTGAAACCTGGCTTGACGAGGTGCTCTCATGACTCTGACCCCTATCCGACAGACCCTGATCACCCTGCTCAGCGACGGCCAGTTTCACTCCGGTGAACAGCTGGGCGAGCAGCTTGGCATCAGCCGGGCGGCGGTGAGCAAACACATGGCGGCGCTCAAGGAGCTGGGGCTGGATCTGTTCAGCCTGACTGGCAAAGGCTATCGGCTGGCGGTGCCGATGGCGCTTTACGATAAAGAGCAGTTGCAGGCGCTGGCCCCGATGGCGCCGGTACGCTGCTTCCCGGTCATTGGCTCGACCAATCAGTATCTGCTGGAGCGGGTTAATGAGCTGCGTTCTGGCGAGAGCTGTCTGGCCGAATGCCAGACCGCCGGGCGTGGTCGGCGCGGCAAGCCCTGGGTCTCCCCGTTTGGGTGCCAGCTGATCCTCAGCATGTACTGGCGGCTGGAGCAGGGCATGGCGGCAGCCATGGGGTTGAGTCTGGCGGTCGGCGTTGCCGTGGTGGAAGCGCTGGAATCCCTTGGCTATCCCGGTGTGGAGCTCAAATGGCCCAACGATCTCTACTATCAGGGACGCAAGCTGGCGGGCATTCTGGTGGAGATGAGCGGCAGTGCTGGCGCCAGCTGTCATCTGGTGATCGGGGTCGGGCTCAATCTGGCGATGCCCGCCCGCGAAGGGGAGAAGATCGATCAGGCCTGGGCCGAGCTGCGCCACATCAATCCGGAGCTGGTCGACCGCAATGAGCTTGCCGCACGGATGATCGTCTATCTGCAGCAGGCGCTGCAGACCTTCGAGCAACACGGTCTGACGAGCTTTGTCGATCAGTGGAATCGGCTCGACCATTTCGCTGGTCGCCCCGTCCGTCTGTTGATGGGGGATCAGGAGATCCGCGGTATCGCCCGTGGTATCGACGATCGCGGTGCCCTGCGGCTGGAGACGGGCGAAGGGATAAAATTCTATCTGGGGGGGGAGCTCTCCCTGCGCCGGGGTGACTGAGGGCCAGCAAGGCTGCTCATGATGCCAAATAGAAGAGGGGGCCTGCGGGCCTCCTCTTCGTTATCTGACCAACCGCTACATTTACTTGCGCAGCTTGATCTGCTCGATGGCGTGCTCGTTGCCTTTGGTCATGATCAGGTTGGCACGTTCACGAGTAGGCAGAATGTTTTCCTGCAAATTCAGGTAGTTGATGTCTTGCCAGATATTGCTGGCGATCCGGGTCGCCTCACTCTCAGCCAGTTTGGCGTAGTTATGGAAGTAGGAGTCGGGATCCGAGAAGGCGCCACTTCTGAACTTGAGGAAGCGTTCGATATACCAGGTGCGCAGCAGTTCGGCCTCGGCATCTACATAGATGGAGAAGTCGACGAAGTCTGACACGAAGACCCGATGGGGCTCCTGGGGGTAGTCCATGCCGCTTTGCAGCACATTGAGCCCTTCCAGGATCAGAATGTCCGGCTGCTCCACCACCTTCTTCTCATCGGGAATGATGTCATAGATAAGGTGGGAGTAGACCGGTGCCTCGACCTTCTCGTGACCGGCGCGAATGTTGGCGACGAACTCTACCAGATGGCGGATGTCATAGGATTCCGGGAACCCCTTGCGGCGCATCAGGCCACGCTCTTCCAGCACCTTGTTGGGATAGAGGAAGCCGTCGGTGGTGACCAGCTCCACCCGCGGATGTTCCGGCCAGCGCTCCAGCAGGGCCTGCAGAATACGAGCCGTGGTGCTTTTGCCCCCCGCCACGCTGCCAGCAATGCTGATGATATAGGTGCCCTTGCCGCGGGACTGGCCGAGGAACTGCTCCAGTACCCGACTACGGCGCTGCTTGGCTTTGACATAGAGATTGAGCAGGCGGGAGAGGGGCAGATAGATCTCTTCCACTTCCCGCAATGACACCTTCTCGTTAATTCCGCGCAGGGTCTGCAGATCGTGTTCGGTCAGGGTCAGGGGGACCGAATCGCGCAATAACGCCCATTGATCGCGGGTGAATTGCAGATAAGGGTTATGCTCTGTCGTCATGGTGTCATCACTGTTTCTTGGGCACGGCGACCATACACCAAGGGGGGGGGAGCGACAAGGGACGTAGCAGGATTGGCTGATTTCCCCGCGCTTTTTTGCAAACTTCCCTGCAATAAAGCGTATTTAGCCCGGTTCAATGGTTGCATCCCCCAAATCCTTACAATAAAATGCGCGACGCTTGGATGTCTGTCGTCTTTTTGCCGTGCAAAAGCGATAAAAACAACGGGTGCAAGCAGAATTACCGTTGTGACAATCTGGCATCTGGAGGGGTTCCCGAGCGGCCAAAGGGATCAGACTGTAAATCTGACGGCTCTGCCTTCGAAGGTTCGAATCCTTCTCCCTCCACCATATTTCTCTGCGGTTTGAGTTCTTTGGGTTAGAGAAATGCGGGCATCGTATAATGGCTATTACCTCAGCCTTCCAAGCTGATGATGCGGGTTCGATTCCCGCTGCCCGCTCCAAGATGCTGATATGGCTCAAGCGATACCAAGAGCTGCACCTTCGGGTGAAGTCGGCAGTCGAATCTGCCTGTCAGCACCAGCCTCTCTTCCCCATCAGATTCAAATCCATCATATAAACTGTTCTGTGGTTAGCTTGCCACCGCGTACTCAGCGTTAGTTTAGAGGGACGATCATGTCTAAAGAAAAATTTGAGCGTAATAAACCGCACGTTAACGTGGGTACCATCGGCCACGTTGACCA